>DATLWQ010000053.1:0-3759 GCA_035576225.1 Fimbriimonadaceae bacterium
ATCTCCTTTCTGACGACGCTGAAGAACCCGTTCACTGCTCGACGAGCCTCCTGGTGACCGAGACGAAGACGTCTTCCAGCGACGGCTCAACTTCGCGCACCTCGCGCACGGTCAGGCCCGCGTCGGTCAGCGGCTCGGTGAACTCCTCGGTCTTCGTGTCCGTGGGGACGACGAGGTGGACTTCGGCCTCGACCATCGTCGCCTCGTGCGCGAAAGGAAGCCTCTTGAGGATCGCGAGCGCCTGCGCGGGCGGCTCGGCGGCGACCGCCAGGCGGTGCATCCCTGGCGGATTGACCTCCGGCAGTTTCTTGAGGTTGCGCGGCGTGTCCTTGAAGATGAGTTTGGAGAGGAAGATGTAGCCGATCTCGTGACAGCGCTCGGCCTCGTCCATGTAGTGCGTGGTGACGAAGAACGTCTTGCCCTCGGTGCAGAGGTCGAACAGCAGGTCCCACAGTTCGCGCCGTGCGACCGGGTCGATGCCCGCGGTTGGCTCATCGAGGAAGACGAGTTCTGGCTCGTGGATCAGCGCGGTCGCGAGCGCGAGGCGCTGTCTCCATCCGCCGGAGAGCAGACCACTGCGGCGGTCGACGTAGGGGCCGAGACCGAGCAGTTCGATCACCTCCTCGCGCCGCTTCTTTAATCGTGCGTTGCTCAGGCCGTACACACCGCCGAAGAAGTCGAGGTTCTCCTTGACTGTGAGGTCCTTATAGAGGCTGAACTGCTGGCTCATGTAGCCGATGGATCGCTTGACGTCTTCGGGGTCTTTCACGACGTCGTAGCCGTTGACTGTCGCATTGCCATCGGTCGGCTCCAGCAGGCCGCACAGCATGCGCATGCTCGTGCTCTTGCCGCTTCCGTTCGGGCCAAGGAATCCGAAGATCGTGCCCTTTTCGACCGTGAAACTGACGTGGTCTACGGCAGTGAAGTCGCCGAACTTGCGCGTCAGGCCGTCGAGGACGATCGCGTTCATTTCCAGCCACCGACCTGCGTGACTGTCGCGTACATCCCGGCTTTGACGCGGGAGTCGGGCTTATCGAGCCGGATGCGCACGCCGAACATCTGCTTGCCGCGCTCTTCTGGGGTCTGGAGGTTGGCGGGCGTGAACTCTCCGCGAGTCGCGATGCTCTCGACGTGCCCCTGCAGCGTGCCGTCGATGCCGTCGACTCGGAGCGTCGCTTTGTCACCGACCTTGATCTGCGCGAGGTTCTTCTCCGGCACGTAGACGCGGATCCAGATGTCGCTCGGATCCGTGACTTCCGCGACCGGTGTTCCCGGCTGTAGCAGGTCTCCCACGGCGACCAGCAGGCGCTCGACCAGGCAGTCGGTGGTTGCGCGGATCACTTTTTCGTCGGAGACGGTCGTCGCGGCGTCGGCTTGCGCACTCGCTGCTTTCGAAGCGGCTTCGGCTTGTGCCTTGACTTCTTTGCGTGCTCCTTTGATCATCGCGTCGAGCACGGCCTGCGCCTGCGCGACGCTCGCACGCATCGCGTCGATGTCCTCTTTGCGCGAGCCGCGCTTGAGGACTTCGTACTCGTTCTTCGCGGCGAGCATCTGTTGCCGCGCGGCCTCGACGTCTTCTTTTCTTGGGCCGGCCTCGACGAGTTCGCGGTTGGCTTTCGCCTGCTGATAGGCTTGCTCGGCCGCTTGCAGTTCTTCGGGCGGCGTGCCTTCTTTGGCACGCTTGTAGGCTTCTTCGGCGGCGGTGTGTGCGGCTTGGGCCGTCTTGTACGCGGTCTCTGCTGCGTCGGCCGCCTGTTTGCTGATGGCGCCCTGCGCGTACAGGTTCTTTGCGCGGTTCCAGTCGTTGAGCGCGTTCTCTTCGCGCGCAGCGGCGGAGTCGCGGGCAGCAGCAAGTTGTGACTTTTCTTCCTCAGTCGGCCCTCGTTTGGCTGCGGCCAGTTTTGCCGCTGCCTGTCCCTCGGCGGCTCTTGCGGCGTCGATCTCTTCCGGGCGTGCGCCGGTCTTCGCCTTTTGGTAGGCGGCGTCGGCCTGTCTGTAGCGGCTCTCTGCGGCTGCTACCTCTTCCGGCCGTGGTCCGTTGATCAGTTTGGTGAGCAGTGCCTGGAGCCGCGCGACGTTGGCCTTCTGCGCGTCGATGTCTTCCTGTCGCGGGCCGTTCAGCGTCTCTTGCAGTTTTTGCTCCGCCTGTGTGGCCAGTTGTCGCTGTGCCTCGGCCCGTGCGTCGGTCGTGTCGGCCTCGAGGATCGCGATCGGGTCTCCTGCATGAACGAAAGTGCCCTCTTCCACGACGAGTTTCGACACACGTCCGGAGGCGCGCGAGGCGAGCAGTGCAGGGCGGCTCTCGAACGACCCGGAGAGGCGCGAGTACTGCGCCTGCCGCGACCGGTCGAGGAACCAGCCGCCCACGGCGAGAGCGACCACGAGAGTGACTGGAATAAGAAGCTTAGGACTTGGTTTCATTGAGCAGAGTCACCTCGTCGCGTGTGAGTTTGAGAAGATAGTCGAGGAACGCCTCGTCGAGTTCGGTGATGTTGTCGACACCCGAAATCAGCGAGGCTAGTGTCTCCCGTTGCAGGAACCAACCGTCCATCGCGCTGACCGCCAGCATGATCACGCGCTTGGCCTGGTGTGGGTCGGCGCTCGTCGATGTGATGAACCGCTTGACGAGCCTGGGGATAAGTTCGGCCACCGGCTTTGGCAACGGTGCCTGCTCTAGGCTGGTCCACAGGATCAATTTGCGCAACCTCGGGTTCTGTTGCATCAGGCGGAAGCGCTTCTCCATCAGTTCGGTCAGCGAAAACGCTTTGTCGCCGTTCAGGAACTGTGGAGCAAAGGATAGAAGTGGGGAAGCCGCCTCAGTACAAGCGGCCTGCCAGAGTCCGTCCTTGCTCTTGAAGTGGTAGCGGACAAGCCCCTTTTGCACGCCTGCGGCGTCGGCGACGTTGGCGATGCTGGTCCCGGAGTAGCCGTGCTTGGCGAACAACCGGGTCGCCGCGCCCAGGATCTTCCTGCGCGTGGCTTCGGGGTCTCGTTGCTGTCTGGGTCTGTTCATCCCGTCACAGCATTATAGTACGGTCGTACAACAATTTGTACGTTCGTACAATAAATGGGACTATTTCACCAGCATGGCGTTACTAGGCGCGGGCGAAGCGCCATATGCGCTCAGGCTCATAGACGAACCCGCTGAACAGGGCGAGTCGCGTCTTCTCGTCCCGAACAACGAAGTAGAACGGCCGGTCGACGATGAAGAGTTGTGGGTCTTTGAACGTCGGTTCTGCCCCAAGACCGCTGTGACCGACCACGGTTGCCGCCGCCGCCTCAAAGCCCTTCTCGTTCACGTCGATATACGCCTTCTGCCGGATCTCGGAGATATAGATGCCGCCACCGAGGGCCGGGAACGCGGCCAACGGGCCGAAGGGTGTCTTGACTCCTAACTGAGACAGCGGGCCAACTAACGAGTGTTCTGACTCGATGTGCCAGTACGGCATGACGACCTTGACACCCCTCGTCTCGTCTAGAAACGAGACCTGGGTCTCCTCGAGTCTGCGGACGACGTCGATCGGAGTCTCCTTGTCTCTCGGCAGATAGACTTCGAGGGAAACTTGGCCATAGGCGGGGATCGACACCGCGCGGTACCGGTCGTCGTCGGCTACGCGATAATTGTTGACGACGGTCATGCCCCTTGCGCTGATCTTGCCTGACATCGAGTTGAACGGGAGCGACTTCTCCATCTTCTCGAACGGCTTGACCCATTTGCTCTTAACGTAAAGAGCGGACGCGAGAATGACTCTTGTGCCC
>DATLWQ010000054.1:0-11997 GCA_035576225.1 Fimbriimonadaceae bacterium
GATAGGTGCGCAGTACGGCCTTAGCGATCACTCCGAGCGAGCCGCGCGAGCCGATGAAGAGTTTGTGGGCGTCGTAGCCTGCGACGCTCTTGACCGCCTTGCTGCCGCTCTTGGCGACGGTGCCGTCCGTGCGGACGACGGTCATGCCGAGCGTCCAGTCCCGAGGGCCTCCGCACTGCGCGACGAGGGCGTGGGGCAGCGCCATCGCGAGAAGGCCGCCCACTGTGCCGTAGTCTCCGCGCACGACCTGTGGGAGTTCTTCGTCCGTCGCGAAGGGCAGGCACTGGCCGTGGCTTCTCAGCGCGGCCTGAAGTTCTAGAACAGGAGTGCCGGCCCAGACTTCGACCACCTGGTCGTCGACGTCGTGCTGGACTATGCCGGTCATGCCTGTGACGTCGAGAGCGCTCCCTTGCCATTGGGGGAGGAACCCCATGCGGGTGCCCGTGCCGGTAATTCGGTGCGCGCCATGTCGGATCGCTTCGCGCAGTTGGTCGAGCGCACTCATGTCGCCGCGCCCCTCCACCGGCGCATGTGTTCGACGCATCCCTTCTGGTCAGGGATCACCTTGCACGGGTTGCAGAGCGATGAGGTGTTGAACACGGACTTGACGTCCTCCTGCATCCGCATGTCGTCTTCGTTGAACATCATCTTGAGGAGCGCGGACTTCTCGACACCGATGCCGTGTTCGCCGCTCGCGCTTCCGCCGATCTCGATGCACTTGGCGATGACCTTCTCTCCCGCAGCGACGACGGCGTCGATCTTGCCGGACTCGCGGTCGTCGAAGTAGAAGATCGGGTGGAGGTTTCCATCGCCCGCGTGGAACATGTTGCCGACTCCGAGACCGTGCTCGCGCGCGACTTCATAGACGAACTCAAGCATCTCGGGCAACTTTGAGCGAGGAATGACGCCGTCGTGGGTGACGATCGTCGGAGCAAGCCTTCCCATTGCGCCGATGCCCTTCTTCCTGGCGGTCCAGAGCCTGGTGCGCTCTTTTTCGTCCTTGGCGATGTCCACTTGGATGGCGCGGTGGGCTTTGCACTGGGCGACGGCGGTCTGGATGTCGGCGGTGGCTTTGGCCTCTGCACCGTCGCACTCGATCAGTAGAAGCGCCCTTGTTTCCGCCGGGACATTGAGCGGGAAGGCGGCGAGCACCGCCTTGAGGCACCCCTCGTCGATCATCTCTAGGGCGGCGGGGATGGTGCCTTCGGCGATGATCGCTGCGACGGTCTCGGTCGCTGAGCGCGTGTCGGCGAAGGAGGCGAGCGCGGTCTCGACCTTTTCAGGGTTCGGAGTCAGGCGAACGAGCGCCTCGGTGACGATGCCGAGCGTGCCCTCCGATCCCACGACGACCCCGAGCAGATCAAGACCGGGTGCACC
The DNA here is from genome assembly GCA_035576225.1 of Fimbriimonadaceae bacterium. Taxonomy (GTDB): domain Bacteria; phylum Armatimonadota; class Fimbriimonadia; order Fimbriimonadales; family Fimbriimonadaceae; genus JADFMN01. The sequence continues at coordinate 1,378 of DATLWQ010000054.1, forward strand.
CGCCACGCCACATCCGACCGTGACGACCTCGCCCTGCGTATCGACCATCTTTGCCTCGAGGACGTGCTGTACTGTGACACCGTACTTGAGGGTGTGCGGGCCGCCGGAGTTCTCGGCGATGTTGCCGCCGATCGTGCAGACCGACTGGCTGGAGGGGTCTGGCACAAAGTGGAGGCCGTACTGCGCGCACTCTTTGGAGAGCCGTAGGTTGACGGCGCCGGCCTGCGCGCGCAGTCTCCGGTTTGGGGCGTCGACGTCCAAGATGCGCGTCATCTTCTTGGTCGAGACGAGGACGCCTCCCATCGCTGCGAGCGCACCGCCGCTGAGTCCGGTCCCTGCGCCGCGAGGCGTGTAGGGCACCTCGTTTGCGATGCACCATCGCACAACGCTCTGCACTTCTTCAGTCGAGATCGGCAGGACGACGCAGGACGGGGCGTTGCGGTCGACGGTATAGGCGTCACAGTCGTACGCCCGTTGGACGTCCGGGCCCATGAGAACCCTGTCCGGGGCGAGCAACCGCTCCATCTCTTCGTGCAGGGTCTGCATACCTTGCGGCATCTGAAGCGAATGTACCAGGGAGTATCCTTCCCGCGATGTTCGTCACTCTGGAGGGCCCGGAAGGCGCGGGAAAGAGCACTGTGATGCGCGGCCTTGCCAGCCGGATTTCAGAGGGCGGCCGCGAGGTCGTCGAGACGCGCGAGCCGGGCGCCGGTGAGTTCGGGTCTGCTGTGCGCGACCTGCTCTTGCACGGCGAGGACATCGACCCGAAGACGGAACTGTTCCTCTACCTTGCGGACCGCGCGGAGCACGTGGCGAAGATCGTCCGACCGGCGCTTGAGAGAGGGGCGGTGGTGCTATGCGATCGGCACGCCGACTCGACGGTCGTCTACCAGGGGTATGGCCGCGGTCTTGACCTGGGGCTGCTGCGAGACCTCAACGCGATGGCGACGGGCGGGCTCAAGCCGGACCTCACCCTCTTGCTCGACATCGACCCCGCCGTCGGGCTTTCGCGGACGACGAAGGGCGACCGCCTGGACCGCGAGCCGCTTGAGTTCCACCAGAAGGTGAGGGGCGGGTTCCTCGATGAAGCGAAGAGGGAGCCTGATCGCTGGGTTGTGATCGACGCGTCGCGGTCTGCTGAAGCAGTGCTCGATGCGTGCTGGCTGGCGGCGAGCGCACGGCTCTAGCGCTCTGGTCTGTAGAATTCCGGTGCAAATTGCCTCTCGGGTGTCAACGTTTGACGTCGCCGTGCGGTAGAACAACCGGGCTCAACCTATGGTCGCACTCCTCGCCGCTGTAATCCTCGCGCAACCGGGACCCGTCGCCCGTGCCGACAAGTTCTTGTCCTCGAGCAAGAGTTTTGCGATCGACTACACGGTGACGTCGCCGGTGATGCCGGGCGCGGGGACGGGTCACGCCGCAGTGGCAAGGCCGAACCTACAACACTTTTCCATCGACTGGGCGGGCGAGTCATTCGAGTTCATACACAACGAGACGGGCGGTCTTTCGATACGGCACGACACGCACACATACTACGAGTCGCCGGTCGTGTGGGCGAACTTCGCGCCACCGCCGACGCTTACGAAGATCGGTGGGGAGGCCGCTCCCTCAATCGCGTACTACGAATCGCTCGAAAAGTTCGCGGCGGGCGCGACCTACAAAGTGACGGGAAAGGAGAGTGTGCGCGGGGTTTCCTGTGACGTCGTCCAGACTACTTCGATGAGCGCTTCCGATCCGGGAACCCACACGTTCTGGGTCGGCCCAAGCGGGAAGATCCTGCGCTGGAAGAAAATCGTGGGCAGCGGCAACGAAGGCAGTTACTCTGTGACGTTCGAGATCACGAAGTTCGACGCCGTCGAGTTCGACGCGGCGCGGTTCCGCCTTACTCTTCCGGTCGGCTATGTGCCCGCGCAGATCCCTGGCCCGCGCTACTTTGCGGTCGCTGTACCGGGACCGGCGCCTCTGGGCCAGTGGCTGGACGCGCGATCGAACAAGCGGACGGACGTCGCCGCCGCGTACAAGAAGTCGCCTTTTGCAATCGTCTTCACAGATCCGGACAGCGACATTTGTGCGCGCATGGAGCCGTACCTGCTCACGTTGCGCAGGCGGCTCAAGCAGGAGGGCTGCGCTCTTGTCGAAGTGGTGCTCGGAGGCAAGAAGCCGGACCTCACGAAGAAGGACCGCGACAGGGCGGTGTTCTGGGACGACAAGGGCGAGATAGAGCGCGCCTACGGGCCCGCGGGCACGCCGACGATCTTCCTGGTCGACAAGGACGGCAAGTTGGTCACCGGCTGGCAGGGCTACTCGAAGGACCGCGAAGACCAGATCACGCAGACGCTGCTCGACGGCCTGAAGGACGGTTAGGCGCGCAGCACGCGCTCGGCTAGGATGAGGGCGACGAAGTCGTCGACGGGCTCCGGCGGTACCTGGAGCGTCGAGGGGACGATCCTCCTCCAACCGCGCCTCGGATTGTGCTCCCAATAGCGCTCTCGCGCCTGGATCGACGTGTCGGTCTCGTCGACTATGAGGGTGGCGATGCTGGGCTGCCACTGTCGCAACTGCTCGACGACCTCCCTCGACCTCGTGCCGGACCCTATGATGACCATGGAGAACGGTGTGGCCTCAGAGGCCTCGATGACCGAGGCCATAAGTTCCTCCGTGCGAGCGACTTTTCGCCACAGGACTTCGACCTGGCCGCCTTCACCGCGGCGCGCGACGACGAGCCCGCACTTTGCGTGGCCGGGATCTATCGCGAGGACGGTCTTCTCTGCCTGCGTGCTCATCTGAGTCTTACGTCGAGTTGGAGTTGGTCGCCCGCCTTGGTTTCTTGTGCAGCGTGGAAGCGCACGGTGATCGTCCGGTCGGCGGCGACGATGTCGCTGACGATCTTCTGGAGTTCCTCCTGCGAAATCTCTCCTATCTCCGTGGGTCTGCCTACCGCGGGAATCAGGCCGTCGCGGACGACCCTGTCGCGGAGTTGCCCTCCCATGAAGTCGACGAGCGCCTCCGTGACCTTCTGCACGCCGGTGCTGCCGTCGACATGCGTCTCGATGATGAAGTCTCCCAGATGGTAGATCACTGGGTTCGGCAGGACGTCCACGCGGATCGGCACCCACTCGCCTTTGAACGAGTTGAAGAGCGCGCGGACGATGAGGACCTGCTCCTTGTTCTTGGCAGCGGTGGCCATGAGCGTCTGTTGGAACTGGGCTTCCGGCGTCAGGATCGAACCGTCGCGGTTCTTGAGCGCGGGAAAGGCCACATCGCTTCGGCTCGTCGGCGTTTCGATCGCGCCGCGCGAGTCGGCGTCGCGCGATGCCTTCTCCATCACCGTCAGGAGGAGGCCGCGCGCCTCGGCCTGGCTGAGGCTCGAACGTACGCTGAGCCTGGCGAGTTCGTCGTTGCGGTTGTAGATGAGCGGGGACATCCGCGCAATGGTGTTGTCGTCCATCAGCGCGAGGGCGCTCCTTTGGAGGTCTGCGAGGTTCTGTCTCGCAGCATCCAGTTTCGTCTCGGCGTCGTGAAGGTCACTGAGAGCCTTCGCCCGGTCGGACTCGATGCGCTTGCTTTCGGCTTCAAACCGTTGCGTAGCGACCTTCTGCAGTTCCTGTGCATCGGCCGCGCTTTTCTTAAGGCGATCGACTTCGGCCTGCATCGAATTCACGTCGCCTTCATACTTGTCGTTCAACGCGAGCAGCCTATTGTTCTCGTCGATGAGCGCCCGGTTCTGGTCGTAGAACGTCGTGTTCGCGTTCCTCAGGTTGTCGTTGGTCTTCTTGAGGTCGGCGTATTCGGCTTGGAGCGCTTCCAGGTCTTTGGTGCTCTTTTTGAGTTTTTCATCGAAGGAGATCACCTGGCGCCGTAGTTTGGCCGCGTCATCCTTCAATTGAGCGACCGTTGCGGTCGCGTCCTGAACCTTCTTCTGCTCGTCGGCGAGTCTTTCCTGTTCTGTCTTGAGTTGGCCGCGAACGCCGGTCACGATGTCCTGGGTCGCCTTGACCTGGCGCTGGGTCGCGTCCAATTGGTCGTTCGCCCTTTGGAGTTGCGCCTGGACGCGCGAGCCCTCGATGAGCCATTTGCGGACGGGGGCACTGACGACTGAGAGTGCGATGATGGTGCTCAGGGTGATGAGCATGCCAGCGATCGCAGTTCCGAAGATCGCTGTGTGCTTCGGCCTCAGCCTTCCTACGCGCAGGCGCTTTTTGCCGAGCTTCCTTCCCAGCCAATCGCCAACGGCGGCCACCGCTCCACTGAGCAGGACCAGAAGGATAACAAACCCTACGCTGACGATGTCCACTACTTGTTCCGACGCTGAATGAGGACGATTGCGACCAAAAGTCCGATGGCGATAGGTGTAAAACTCGCTACATAGGCGGGAATTCGACCGCCCTGCGACATGATAGACATCGCGTTGGCGAGCATCATGTAGCCGAAGATGATGACGACGCTGAGAGCGAAGCCTGTGGCGGTTCCTGCCCGGTGGTTCCGGATCCCCAAAGGTGCCCCGACGAGCCCGAAGACCATGGCCGCCAGCGGAAGGGCGATCTTGTTCCAGTAGCCGAACTCGAGGTTGGCGACCTGCTTTTCGTCGGGGTCGGGCGAGGCCTTCATGCGGTCGATCTGCCTCTTCATCTGCACCATGCTAAGCGCATCGAGGTCCTTGAGCGCCTGGGTGATGAGGTCTTCTGGCGTGACGTCGGGGTTGGGCACCTCTGTCGGGAAGGTCTCGCCCTTGGGGCTGAACTTGATGCCGCTCTCGAGGAAGGTTCCCTCGCCGCCCTTGGGCAGACGCCAGTCCTGTTCGCTCTTGAAGACCATCTCATCGGCCCAGAAGAAGACGTTCGGCTGGCCCTGCTTGTTGAAGACGGTGATCTCGACTCCTTTGAGCGTGCCATGGGCCATGTCAAAGTCTCGCGCGCCGAGCATCATCTGCAACTTTCCGTCCTTGTAGATCGGTCGGAAGGTCGGCTGCTCCTTGCGACCGTTGACCTCGGAGTCGAGGTTCTGCCTGATCTGGATCGCCTTGAAGGTCGCCCCGGGCACAATGAGTTCGTTGAAAGCGAAGGCAAGGCCGAAGACGAGGAGACCGAACACTGCGACCGGCGCCATGATGCGTCCCAGGCTGATGCCACCGGCGCGCAGGGCGACGATCTCGCTATCGCCGCTGAGCCTGCCGAAAGCGAGCAGAGTGGCGAGCAGGACGGCCATCGAAAAGGTCTTCGCCATCACGCCAGGCATGAGCAGGGCGAGCAGTTTGACCGTCTCGAGCGGGTTGGCCCCGGCGGCCAGGTACTGAGTGATCTGGAACAAGAACTGGCCCGCCGAGATGATGACGGTGAAGATGGCGATGCCGAAGACCCAGGGGCCGATGAGTTCGCCGATGACGAGCCAGTCAACGCGCTTCACGCGTCCGCATCCTCCGGACGCTGGAAGCCTTCGCCCAGGTAGTGCCTACGGACCAGTTCGTTGTGCTCGATCTGTTCGCGAGTGCCTTCCGCGATGATCTTGCCGTCGATCAGGATGTAGTTTCGGTCGGTGATGGAGAGGGTCGCTCCGACGTTGTGATCGGTGATGAGGATGCCGATGCCCTGCCGCGCAAGGCGGTGGATGATCGTCTGCAATTCTTCGATCGTCACCGGGTCGATGCCGGTGAAGGGCTCGTCGAGGAGGATGAACTTCGGTTCGGTCGCGAGCGCGCGTGCGATCTCCACCCTGCGCCGCTCGCCTCCTGAGAGGACGCGTCCCTTGCTGTCCATGATCTTCTCGATATGGAGTTCCTTGGAGAGTTTTTCGATCCTCTCGTCGATCTCCTTGTGCGGAAGCCCACCGGCCTCGAGGACGAGTCGGATGTTGTCGGACACGCTGAGGTTGCGGAAGACGCTGCTCTCCTGCGCGAGGTAGCCGACTCCAGCGCGGGCGCGCTTGTACATCGGCCATCCGGTGACCGGGCTGTCGTCGAACAGCACTCGCCCCTCGGTCGGCTGGATGAGCCCGGTGATCATGTAGAACGTCGTGGTCTTGCCCGCGCCGTTGGGCCCGAGCAGACCGACCACCTCGCCTTGGCTGAAACTGAACGTGACGTCATCGACGACGCGCCTGCCCCTGTAGGCCTTGACGAGCCCATCGGCGCCGATCTTCATTGCCCGCCGCCCTTCGACTGCACGCCTCCCTTGCCCATCCGCACGTCCTTCCACATCATATTGTCGTCCAGCAGGATTGTGATCCAATCGACGTTGACGTCGAACCCGAACGGCTCTCCCGTGGCGGGCTGGGTCGTCACGTCTCCCTTCACGTTGCCCAGGAGCCTCAACGTGCGGTCGCTGGCGTCGTAGGTGACCGAGTCGCACACCACGTGGACCGTCCACTGGCTTGTGCCCCTGTCGGTCTTTGTCTTCGAGACTACGAGCACGTCGACAGGGCCCTTCACGTCGGCGTGGAGGAACGGGTTCTTCATTCCCGCCGTCTGGTCAAGCACGGGCAGGAGGAAAGTGCCCGAGGGCGCCTTGAGTTGGATCGTGCGCTCCAAGTTCGTCGTCGTGAGGCTGTTGTTGAAGAGGAACGGGCCCGGGAAGACGACGGTCGTGCCTGTGTCGGTCTCGGTCATCTTGAGAGACTGCGTCTCGATGTGGGAAGAGGTGGTGGTCTGGGCCGCCTCGACCGAGGACTTGACGTCCATGACGACATCGCCCGTTGCCGTCCCGTTCTGGAGCCTCAAGTTTCCGTCGCTCGTGCGCTTTGCGTATCCCTCCATCTTTTTGGCGGAGAACGTGAGGCCCTGCTGCTTGGAGAAGCCGCGCATCGGCGAACCTTCGGCCTTGAAAGAAATGTCGCCGCTCTCCAGAAGGTCGAAGAGCGAACTCGGCGCGTCGTAGATCTTGAAATTGCCATTCTTGTCCACGAGCAGGACTCCCTTGTCCTGATCCTGCACGGCGACCGCGACACAAGCGAGCGCGAGAACCGCCAGTAACAAACTCCGTTTCGTCTTCATAATCCAAACCTATCGGGCGTCCCGATCTTATCCAGCGCGGGCGGCGCGACGAGCGACCGGTGCGGACCGGACATCCATGCGTCGGATTGGACCGTCACCGAGCCCTCGGCGATCACCAGCGCTGTCTTTTCGTCGTAAGTGACCTTGTCCGCGGTCAGGACCACCCCGTCTCGCTCCGAAGTTATTCGCACGCTCCCAGTTAGGACGAGCCTGCCCGTCGATGTGTCGGCGTGGCCGTCCTTCGCGACGAAGTGGCTGGCGACCTTTCCGTCCTTCATGAGCGTGCCCTTGACGCCCTGGACGACCGCTGTCGAGTCGTTTTCTCCGGTGAACTTGATCTGGGAGTCGTCAACGTCCATCGTCCATGCGCCGGGGAGGGAGACCTTGGCTTGGCCTGTCTGGATCGCTGTCGTTCCGGCCTCGTCCTTCTTGGCGACCCGCTTCTTTTGGGCGGTGCCGGGCCCACACCCGACCGCAAGGGCCAGGAGTAGCGCAACTATGAGACGATGGGGAGTTCCGATCCCTGTTTCCTCCGTGCGAACCGGCCTGTGTGCTGTCCTGCGAGTTGGCCGCACGCGGCGGCGATGTCGTGGCCGCGCTCGACCCTCTCCGTTACGTTGGTGCCGTGCGACTCTAGCCTACGGCGGAAAGCCTGTACCCGTTCACGTTTTGGACGTGCGAAGCCTTGCTCGGTGTCCACTGTGTTGAACGGAATCAGGTTCACCACGGACGGAAGTCCCTTCACTAGGGCCGCGAGGGCGTCGGCCTGGTCGGGCGTGTCGTTGACCCCGTCGATGAGCAGGTACTCGAAGGTGACCTTGCGGCGGGTTGCGGACGCATAGTCGCGAACCGCTCCGACGACCTCTTTCACGGGCCACTTCTGGTTGACCGGCATGAGGCGGTCGCGGACCTCGTCGAGGGGGGAGTGGAGCGAAAGAGCCAGGTGGATCGGCAGGCGCATCTCCGCCAGGCTCCTGATCTGGGGCACGATACCGACGGTCGAGACAGTCATGTGCCTCATGCTGAGACCGACCTCGTCGTGAAGCAGGTGGAGAGCCTTGACCACTTGGTCAAGATTCAGGAGCGGCTCACCCATGCCCATGAAGACGACGTGGCCGATTCGGCGCCTGGTAAGGGACTGCAGGAGCAGGTATTGACCGACGATCTCCCCTGCCGTGAGGTTGCGGTCGAAGCCGCCGAGGCCGGTGGCGCAGAAGGTACAGGCCATGGGACATCCCACCTGGGAAGAGATGCAGCAACTGACTCGGTCGCGGTAAGGCAGAAGCACGCACTCGAAGACCTCGCCGTCCCCAGCGTCGACGAGCAGTTTTTCGACCTGGTCGCTTGAGGTGAGGTGCTTTGCGACCCGGAGCGGCGAGACCTGGAACTTTTGCTGGAGTTCGTCGCGAAGAGCCTTGGGCAGGTTGTTCATGGCCTCGAACTCCTGTGCCGCCTTTCCGTAGATCCAGCGGGCGACTTGGCGGCCGCGGAACGCAGGTTGACCGATCCCGACCAGGGTGTCGACAAGTTCGGGGGAGGAGAGGCCTACGAGCGGTGGAAGAGGTTCGCCCAAGGACTGGAGTCTACCTTTGGGCTATGAAACTGGACCGGGGTCGATCAGAGTATAAGAAGGCAGTGAGTGGCGGACTCGGGCTCAAGGCAGTGGCCGTGATCTTCCTCGTGGTGTTCGCGGGGGTGTTCAGCGCGCTATCGGTCAACCGCTGGATGGAGGCGCGCCAGGCCCAAGCCAGCAACGTCGCGACCCGGTCCGAGTTCGCAAAAGACGACGGTTCAAGCAGCCCCTTCGACTTTACTGCAGCGGCACGGCGCGTGATGCCCAGCGTGGTGAGCATCGACACGGCAATGCGGGGCTCAGGCTCGGTCGTGATCCCAACAGCGAGCGGGTCCGGCGTGGTCGTGCAGTCAGACGGGTACATCGTGACCAACGCACACGTGGTCCGCAATCCGCGACAGAGGTCGACGGTCGTACCAGTGGACATCTTGACGGTGCGCACAAGCGACGAGCGCGGCTACACGGCGAAGGTCGTCGGGGTCGACCCGGTGAGCGACCTCGCGGTCATCAAGGTCGAGGCTCAGAACCTGGTGCCCGCCACGTTCGGCGACAGCAGCAAGATCGAAGTCGGCGACTGGGTGATCGCCGTGGGGAACCAACTCGGCTTCGACAACTCGGTGAGCGTCGGCGTCATCAGTTCTAAGAACCGGTGGCTGGACTTTACGGGCGACCCGGTGCTCATCGATGCGATCCAGACCGACGCGGCGATCAACCGCGGCAACTCGGGAGGCGCCTTGTGCAACTCGAAGGGTGAGGTGATCGGAATCAACTCATCGATCGCCACCTTGGCAGGCGTGTCTTCTGGCGTAGGCTTTGCCATACCGAGCGCGCACGTCCAGCGCATCATCAACGACCTGATCGACCACGGCAAAGTCCGCTACGCGGTGCTCGGGATCGAGCCGACGGGCCCCGCCTTCACACTCACCGACCCCCAGGACCGCGCCGACCTTGCGAAGAAGTCCGGCACGACCGACGTTCCTCACTCTGGCGTCGCCGTGCTACGCGTCTTCCCCGGCCTGCCAGCCAGCAAGGCGGGGATCCGCGAGTACGACGTGATTCGCGAGATCAACGGGCGCCCGATCGAAACGAACATCGACTACATCCGCGCGATGATGGACGAGAAGCCGGGCGACGAGGCGGAGATCAAGGTGTGGTCGAAAGGCCAAGAGAAGACTTTCAAAGTCAAACTGGCAGCGCGCGGCTGAGACCCTGACGAGTCGCGGCTCCTCCGCGCAGTCCTGCGTGCATCGCAGAGGTAGATTGGGCAATGCTGATCTGTGCCGCGCTCGGAATCCTCATGACGACCTCACAGCCACACTGGGAACTCATCGTACTTGGCGTTGCGCAGGACGCTGGGTTTCCTCAGTTGGGTTGCGAAAAGGCGTGCTGCGTGGAGAAGCGAAAGGGCAAGCCGGAGCGCGTCTCTTGCATCGGTGTCCGCAACCCGGAGACGGGCGAGTCGATCCTCTTTGACGCAACGCCTGACATGCCGGCGCAGATCCAAGAACTCAACGGCGGAGTCAAGCCGACGGGCGTGTTCCTGACGCACGGACACATCGGCCACTACACAGGACTGATGTACTTTGGTCGCGAGTCGGCGGACTGGAAGGGCGTGCCGACCTACGGAAGCGCAAAGATGTACTCGTTTCTGGACTCGAACCAGCCATGGAAGGCGCTGATCGACAACAAGAACCTCGACTTCCATACGATCGAGCCCGACAAGCCGGTAAAGGTCGCGGAGGGACTGGAGGTGACGGCGATGAGCGTTCCGCACCGGCACGAGTTCACCGACACATTCGGATTTGTCATCAAGGGGCCGCACAAGAGCGCGGTGTTCATCCCCGACATCGACAGGTGGGAGCAGTGGGACCGCGACATACGCACCGTCGCCAACGAAAACGACTATCTGATTCTTGACGGCACGTTCTCGTCGCCGGCGGAGGTCGGCGGGCGCGACATCTCGCAAATCCCGCACCCGATGATCCCGGTGACCAGGGCGCTGCTCAAAGGGTGCAAAGGCGCAGTGTGGTTCATCCACCTCAACCACACCAACCCGGCGTAC
>DATLWQ010000055.1:0-6660 GCA_035576225.1 Fimbriimonadaceae bacterium
CCAGCCACTTTCCTGCGATGGGAATGAGGAGGAACAGGTGGACGATCGAACTCTGGTTTCTTGCGCCCCAGAGCACAGTGAGCGCGGCCACGGGGAGGCCGATGCCCGGCACCACCGCCATCCTGATGCCAAGCGCGGCACCGACCGTCATGAGCACCGACGCCAACAGTGCGGAGCCCCAGAAGGCGAGCATGAGTCCGTAGGAGCCGAGCGACCCCTCGAGGAACGTGCCTAGAATGTAAAGCCACCAACAGAGGAAGAGGAACCCGATCGCGCCCGTCCCCGCGACGTCGAGCGGGTAGGTGAAGAGCTGCCAGAACTGGAAGCCGCGCGGATTGTAGGCGACCGCCGCGTTGAACTGCGCGCCGACCCCGGGCAGCCAGGTGAGCAGGAAGGCGACCGCCAGGACACCGATCAGTACGTACGTCGCGTTGGCCCTCTGCGACGGGCTTCGACCGGAGTTCCAGGTGCTTCGCATAGACTTCTTGATCCCTGCCGTGCTACAACTTACCTAGACGGCTCAAAGAGCGGAGCGATTGCAGCCGCCTGGAACATGGGCCTCATGGGGGCTAGGGAAAACGTCAAATGAAGTTTTATGTCTTATGGAAGGACGGTCGAAAGTTCGGCCCCGCCGACATCACCACGTTGAACCAGTGGATCAAGGAGGGGCGCGTCAACCGCGACACGCAGTTGGAGAACGCGGACACGATGCAGAAGCACTACGCGCGCGAGATAACCGAACTGGTCTTCCCCAGTGCGACGGTCGACCTTGGCGGCAACGACCCAATGCTCCGGCCACAAGGCCAGCAGCAGGCTGCGCAGGGCGGCGCGCAACCGGGCGGACAGCCACAGCCCTACGTCGCAGGGCAGCCAGCCTCGCCTTACGACCCTCTTTCTGGCGGCGGGCCCGCAGCAAGTCAGCAAAACCCCTATCAAAACCCACCGAGGCCCGGCGGCAGCCCGTATCCTCGCGGCGGCGTCTCTTACGACGCGGTGCCGGCCGAGATCGCAGGCAAGTTCAACTGGGGCGCGTTCTGCTTCACGTGGATCTGGGGCCTGAACCACAGCGCAATGTGGATGCTTTGGGGTCTGCTGGTCAGTTGTATCCCCGGCGGCGCGATTGTTTGGATGATCGTCTGCGGGCTGAAGGGCAACGAATTCGGCTGGAAGAGCGGCCGCTTCTCGTCGGTTTCGGAGTTCAAGGCCTGCCAGCGGATTTGGGGCTGGTGGGGCGCCGGCATTTATCTGGGACTGATCGGCCTGTATGTCGTGATCTTCATAGTCGGTATGGTCCTCGCCGTCAACGGCCAGTAGCGGCCGCAAGTCGATGAAGTACTACGTCGTCTGGCCTGACGGAAGGAAGTTCGGGCCAGCCGACGTGCTTACGCTCAACCAGTGGATCGCGGAGGGGCGCGTCCACAACGACATGACGCTGGAAGACGCCAGCACTGGCCAACGAGTGCTGGCGCGTGACGTGCCCGGGCTCGTGTTCACCAATGCGGCGCCACAGCAGCCACAGCCCGGAACGCCGTACACGCATCAGCAGCAGCCAAACCCCTATCAGCCGACGACGGGTGACTTTCGTCACCCGCCACAGCCGTCGGGCACGCCGTATCCGAGAGGGGGCGCCGGAGGCTACGTCAACCCTGAGGCGGGCAAGACGGAGTTCATCTGGAGCCTGGTGTGCAGCATCGGCGGCGTCATCATGCTTTGCTGCATCCCCATTCCGATCCCCGTCGTTGGTCTCGTTCTTGGGTACAGGGCAAGATCCATGGGGCACCCGAGCGGCAACGTGGCGGTCATCCTCGGATGGGTGATGACGATCGTGTGCGCGCTGTACTACATCGGGATCGCCGCGTTCTTCTTGTTGGGGACCGGTGGTTTCGGCGAAGTCTAGCAGGATTGGCGCCCCAGGCAGGAATCGAACCCACGACGCCCTCCTTAGGACGGAGGCGCTCTATCCACTGAGCTACTGGGGCGCGGACTAGGAATGTACCTGACGCGGATTCTCTGGTTTGGTCTATCCGCCCCCGTTGAGCGGGCCGCGTGAGATGTGCGACTTCTTTGCCTTTTCGAGCGCCTGAGCGAAGCGCGTCTTCATCGGCTCTGGCAACTGGTCAGGCGCGTACGCCTTGTCGCCGTACTTTCTGGAAGGGACGATAACTTTGTACGTAACGCTTGTGCCGTTCGCCAGGGTCACTCGGACGTCGAGCCGCATGGTGGGCACGACATACATGCGACCATAGTCGAGCACCTCATGACCGCTCGGCATCTCCATCGCAAACCGGTAGAACATCGCCAATTGGTCGATGTCCCTGGGGAAAGTAGTCCAGACATCCATGTTGGTCTGCATCGGTTCGAGCGTTGTGTCGTCGACGACCCGGATGGCGACCCTTGCGTCCGGCGGCAGCCCGGTCTTGTCGAATGCCCTCGTATCGACTACTCCGGGCTGGTTCGCACCCAAGTACGTCTGGTCCCAGTCGTCCTTCTCATGAAACGGCTTGGAAAAGCCCCTCGGGTTGATCAGGAAGAGGTTCTTTAGCCGAGCCGAGGTCAGCTTGGACAGCGAGGACGCCGGGCCCTCGACCCACCCAGCCTTGGCTCTGTTCTTGGCTAGCTGGTTGAGCGAATCGTAGACCACGAGGGCCTGCATGTTCCCCTGTGAGACGTCTGGCTGCTGAGCAGAAGTGCCGAGGGCGGTGAACCGCTGCGCGATCCACATGGCTGAGCCGTTGATGTAATCGTTGTGAATTAGGTTTGCGCATGCAAACGCCGCAAGATTGTCCACGGTGACCCGTCCTGTCCGATCGAACGACTTGAGGAACACCGAGACAGAGTCGCGCGAAAACCTCGTGGCGCGCGCCGTGTCGCGAATCGCTGGCGCGATCGTAATCCAGTGGTCCGTCTCGCTGCCCTCGGCATCGCCTCGACCCAGGAACCTTAGCACGGACGCAATCGGCTGGGTGCTACCGTCTTGCAGCCAGTCTGCGCGACCTAGCACACTATCCGGAAGAACGGCGACGATGCCCTTGTTCTTTGCTTCGGCGAGCGACAGCAGCGCGTTCGAGTACAGCGCGTCCAGAGGCTCGAAGTTCGGCATGTCTCTGAGGGCGGCGGCCAGCTCCGCAGAGACCGGCCTCTGGGGCTCAACGTACTGTGTCAGGTTGTCCAAAGACCGCCTCTCCAAAATCTCGCGGCCGAGATCCGAGACTTTGAACGTCGCGCCGTCCGGTACGGAGACGTCGATCTTCGGGCGGGGCGGGTCGAGATCGAGCCATGCGATCTGCGTATATGCTCGGTACTCCGTCCCCTGGGTTTCCACCATGACGAACACCGAGTAGTCAGACCAGTGTATTGAGACACGCACTTTGACGGGGAGCACGTTTGCGTACAGGCCCTGTGTCGTGCGGTGACTCGTCGGCGCGAACTGGTTGACTGCCTCGATGTGTACCGCGTCCTCCCTGTAGAAGCGATCGACGAGTGGGGTCAAGTCCTTGGGGATCGGAAGTTCGTCTTTTTCCGGGTAGTCGGAGTAGTAGTAAGTCCTGTTGCGCTCAAGTTTTTGCAGGCGTGCTGCACCGAAGCCCCGGACGAACGACTTGGCGAGCCTGTAGGCTGGATCCCCTTGTTGCACCTCTTGTCGCTTGGTAAAGTCGACCCTCTCTTGTTGCAATAGCGCCTGGTCACGTGAAATGAGGTCTCTGGCTTGCTCAATCCCATAGTCAGGTTCAATCCTTGTTGCGTCAGAATCCAGCAGCTTAGAGTAAGCTGCCAAGTCATAGGCGTTCCGATCTTCGCGCTCCTTCTTGTCCATTGCTGACGTGCGGGTGAGGTAGGTGACGTTGCCTTCTATTTCCCACGTGGCGTCGAGGGTTTCGGCGATCTCTTGTAGCGCTTCCTGTTCGGGAACGTCGTGGAAGGAGACGAGGAAGTAGTCCTTGGTTACGCTGCCGCTGGGGCGCATGGTGACGCCGAGTTGCTTGCCGAGGGCTTCGAGGACGACTGCGCTGTTGGCGCAGGGGTGGGTGAAGGAAAAAGTTTGCTGTTGCGCCACTGCGGCCGTGAAGATGAGTGTTGCGATCATGAGCCACCTCCTCCCGGATGGGCGTAGCGCTTCTTGTACTTCTCGAACGCTTTTTGTATAGTCTCGCGTACGTCGTCCGGGAGGTTGTCGAGCGGGACATATTTCAAATCGCTCCCGACATGGTCAATCTGAATGCGTTTGTAGACGTAGCCAGCACCTGGAAACTCGAATTCGATCAGCAATTGCTCTGCAAGCGAGACGGCGAAGTATGGTTGCCGTCCGACCGCGTTTTCTGGCCGCAAACTCTGGAACGCGAGTTCCATGCCCATCATGTCCGGGCTGGTTCCCTTGTATTGCAAGCCGTTGTCTCGCTTTTGGCAGACGACTTTCCCGGTCAGTTTGAAGATACGCACGACGCTCCTTGGCGGTGGGTCAGAGGCGACCAAACCTATAGGGCCATGGTCGCCCGGCCCCGAGAGCCTCATGAGCGGCTCTTCCCAGGCGTGCGGCATTTTCTGACTTGTCAAGACTGTAAACGGCTGACCAAGCAACCTCCGGGCGGGCTCCCAAAGTTCGTTTCTCATGCCTGTAACCAGCAATTCGACCCCGCCGTTCCTAGCGGCGACTTGTTGGGCTCTCGTGACCCTGCCGTATAGGCGAAGCGCGTCTAGCCAGTCCGTCTGCTGCGGATATTCGATCACGAACCCTTGACCGAGGTCGTGCGGCGAGAACATGGCCAGCAACACAGAGGAGTCGTCGTCGCTGAGGGCGGCGTACGCTGCATAGTCCTCCAACGACGCTTCTCCACCCACCTTGCCGCGTTTGATGAGACCCTTCCATGCGACGCGATCCAGGCGCGCCTCTCGGACGTCCCGTGGCCGCGACGGATAGATCGATATCCAGTCGCCGTCCACCCCGACTTCACAGCGCGACGTCATCGAGATTCTCAGCGAAGACCACAGCGCGCTGTAGTTGAGGCGCTTACCCTGCACCGAGAAGAGCGTCGACAAGGAGAGGTCGTCGGGCAGGACGCCGACTACGTTCTTCCCCAGGCCGTTGGCCGCCTGGAGAATCCAGTTTGCGCCGTAGTCCGCAAGGGGATCGTGCGCCACGGGATCGCGAAGTGCTTCGATTGTCTCGCCGCTAACATTCGCCGGGGCCTTGTTCCAAAACGTGCTGAGGTCGGCGGTCGCACCCATCTCCGTTTCAACCGTGGTCGGCGTGTACGAACCTTGCTGCTGGAGCAGTTCTTTTGGCAAGGGGTCAGCAAGAAAAGACTCTGCGATGACCTCGCGGACTTTTCCGTGCCCGCCTATGGCCAGTTCGAACGTTATGTTGCTGGCATTGCGGGACACTGTCAGTTTCGTCGCCGTGTTCCTCTCGTTGTCCAGGTCGTAAGGGCTGAAGAGGCTCGTGTAGGCGGTGTTTGGCGCGAGCCTATCGAGCGCTCCCGAGCGCGAGAGGGCCTCGACATAGAGGTCGTCTTCGGCCCGGAACAACTCGGTCGGACGGGCCGGTAACAGCCTCTGTCTGCTCGTCGGTGACTCAACGTACTCGACCGGCTGCCCTTCTTGCGCGTCGGCGAGCCGCTCAGCGCCAATCGACAAGAGGAGGCGGTACAGGTAGCGGTACGACGAGCTCTGCTTGTCGAGCGCGTGCAGGCGGTTGTACGCGTCTGGGACAGTGTCCTTGCTGTTGGCGATGGACAACTCTTCTTCGATCAGCGCCCGCGCAGAATCGAGCGACCATTCTGCTTTGACATGGTGCTTGTCCAGCCATTCCTGCACGTGTCTGACCGACTCTTCGCGCACCTCTTGGTCTTCCTGGAGTTCCTGCGCGTGGGTGCGCGTCAGGTAACGCACGTCGCGCTCTTGCATCCACGTGGCGTGGAGCGAACTGGCAAGGCGCTTCAGAGCTTCGGACACCGGTACGTCGTGGAAGGAGACGAGGAAGTAGTCCTTGGTTACGCTACCGCTGGGGCGCATGGTGACGCCGAGTTGCTTGCCGAGGGCTTCGAGGACGACTGCGCTGTTGGCGCAGGGGTGGGTGAACGATATGGTCTGCTGTTGCGCAAGCGCGACAGTAAGAACGAGTGTTGCGATCACAGTTTCTCGCCTCCTCCACCCTTGAGCCTTTTGTAGAAGACGCGGTACTTGTCTGCGGCCTTTGCGATCTGGTCTTGCACGTCCTGTGGGAGCTCCTTGAGAGTCATGTAGACGACGTTGGAAGGAAGATGGTCGATCTGGACGATTCTTGAGTAGTAGCCGACTCCTGGAAACTCGACCTCGATATACAGTTGCTCAGCCGTCGCGATCACGAAGTATGGGCGCAGGGGCGTCGAGCCGTTTGGGCTGTACACGTCAGCGTTTGCGATCTGCTGGCCGATCTCGTCCGAGGTGTGACCATAGTCGGGCTTCTTCCCCTCGCTCGGCTGGCGGTAGATCACGTCCTGTCGCATCGTGCTGACTCGCAAGACTGCGTTGGCGGGCATTCCCCCCGCGACGACCTCTGTCCCGCTCTTGTCATTCGATCCATAGAATTGTGAATTCGGTGCCCCCCAGCCCCGCCTGGGCTGCCTGGAAGAGACGACTACATGATCCTGGCCGACAAGTTGCAGAAGTTCTTTGGCCACATCT
>DATLWQ010000056.1:0-13354 GCA_035576225.1 Fimbriimonadaceae bacterium
GAGCCGCATGATCGCCGAGAACGCGTAGAACTTGGTGTTGGGCGCGGTCTTGCGGATGCGCTCAAGGTGCTGCAGACGCTTCATCGCGAGGTTGTAACTGCTGCGATCCGTGCGCGATGCGATCAGTCCGCCGTAGGCGACCATATCGGTGCTGAGCACGACGGCGTCGTACTGCTTGACTCCCGTGGCGTCCATCCACTGCATGATCGACTCGGGCCAGCCGGGTTGGAGGAACTTGCCGAGAATGTTGTCAGGCGGGAGGTCGACCTGGACGCCCGCCATGTCGGCGATCATCTGCGCGAACTGGGTGGTCGCCGGGCGGTCGTCGATCGGCACCAACAAGATGCGCTTCGGCAGTCCTGCGGCGGTGGCCGACATGGCGACTGCCGCGAACGCACCGAGTGCCATCAGGCGGCCGAGCGACATTGGCTTGAAGATACCTATTGAGACGCCAAGTTCCGCACCAAGGTTTAGGCCCGCCCACGAAACCGTGACATTGACCGGCCCTTGCCACGGAAACGCGGGGGGCCCGCCGCCCGTCAATTTAACGAGGGAACCTGATGCTTCTAACGGCGGCCTGCCTCCTGTGCGCCGGTGCCGGCGCTCCTTTCGACTACATGCCCGTCCGCCTACAGTGGCTCAAGTGGGCGGTCGGATACGAGAACCACAACGAGATCGAGTACCCGGTGCACGAGTACTTTATCGGCAACATGATCGACGGAGACCCCAAGACCGCTTTCATGGTCGGCGGGACTCAAGAGTACGTCGAACACAACGGCGTCGACAATATCGTCGCCAACCCAAAGGGCGACTTCCTACCGATCGTCTACATCGAACTGCCCAAGCCGATGAACGTCGACGGACTAAGGATCATGCCCGGATACAACAAGTCCGAAGAAATATTCAAGCGCAACAACAGAATCACCAGACTCGCGATCTACGACGGGAGTTGGGAGAGTTGGAGTCCAGACGATGGAACGCCGATCACCGTCGCGAAGTTCGACGACTCGATGGGGTGGAAGACCGTGAGGTTCAAGAGCCGGAGCGTGGACAAGATCCAATTGCAGATCAAAGACTGGGCCAAGGGCACAGACAACGACTTCTGCATATCCGAGATCCAGTTGTTGAGCGGCGGAAAGCCCGTGGACTGGCAAAGGACTCCCACGATGCTCTACACGTCTGGCTCCGACTGAGGGTGAGGGACGCAGTGGTACGTCGTCCGGTCGGACGGCAAGATCATTAGGTCGGCGGGAACCGGCGAGTCCGACACTTTCATGACGGACGATACCGGTAGATACGTCTTCTCGGACACGCTCACGCAGAACAACGTGCAGTTCTACGTGCTCGACATGGTGGCTGGCAAGTTCGTGGCGCACGCTGACAGACCTCGACTGAAAGACCGATATATCAGCGACACGAGAGTGTCGTGGTCACCTGGTCAGGTGGCGGCAAAGATCGAGTGGGTGACTAACGTCACAATCGTCGACTATGAAACGATCACGCTTCGCTGGAAGCCCGACTAAGGGGACTCGTTGACTTGACTGTCAGCGTTTAGTGCGGCCCAGCAGTACCGCATTGAGAAGCATCTTGTACGTGCTTGGCCACATGGCGCGCGAAGTCGGGTCTTCGACGAACCAGACGACGTGACCGCGACCCATCGTCTGGTCGTGGAGCCAGACAGTGCCCTTCAGCGCGTCGCCCTCGTCGGGCCAAGTCCAACCGCTGAGCGCGTTCGGGTCGCCTTCGAGCAAGAGCGCGCCGCCGCCTTCCTTCCTCTGTCTGTAGAAAGTGGAGCCGGAGAGCGGCACGCCGATCGGTTTCGATGCGTCGTATCCGTAGGAGAGTGGCGAGAGCGGGTTGAACTCCGCCTGAAAGATTGCGCCAGGTAGGTCGGTCGGATCCTTCTTGTCTTCGAGTTTGCTCTGCTCAAGGTCGACCCAGTCCTTGTTGATGACGGCGCCGTTACCCAGAGAAATGAGCGTGCCGCCCGACTGCACCCAGGCCTTTAGTTCCGGCGTTGCACGTGCCCCTCCTGGCAGGACGATCGCTGTGTACTTGTCCAGATCGCCGCTGAGCGCTCGCTGGGAGACAGCGGTGAAAGGCAGTTTGAAGACCTTCTCGAACACGAACCACGCTGAGCCAAAGCGCGTGCCGTTCGGCTGGTCGCCGAAGACGATCGCGATCTCAGGTTTGTCCAGAGAGTCGACGCTGTCCGACCCCGGGCCGACGACGCCCGTGTCCGGGAACGAGGTCTCTAGCGGAATCGGGATGCTCCCATGTCTTCCAAGAATGGCCGTCACCTTTTCGTCGACAGGATCGACGTTTCGATCACGGAAGATGAAGAACGTTCCCGGAGAGAGGGCCTGACCGTCGACGGTCATCTCCTTCGTCGCGACGCTCATCCGGACGCCAGACTGAAGAAGTTCGATGGCCGCGAGCGCGTCCTCCTGATCGGTGTACGGCACCACCCAGCCGACCTTGCCACCCTTGATCACGATCGGCCGCATCGGGAGCGGAGCGGGCTTAATCTCCGGCGTCTCCGACGAGACGTAGGCGTCCAGTCCGAATGCGAGGGGCACGCTCCAGCCGGTCGTGTCGTAGAACTCCGGTCGATCGCGGAACGGATACTGGTCGTCCGCACGCAACGCGTCGCGGATCGCCAGTTGTCGGTCGGTGAATTCTTTCTCGAAGTCCTGCCCAGGTGAGAGCAAAGATTTGGCCAGCGCTCCCCTGGGTTGCGCAAGGTCGACGACGACCGAACCCACAGGGACCTTCACGCTCTTCGGCCCGCCGCCGAAGAAAGACGTTGCAGTCTGGGTGAACGCGCCAGTGACGACGGTGTAGGCGATGCCCTGCCTCTGGAGCAGGTTCTCATACCGGGAAGTCGCGCGGCCATCGCCTTCGACGATGATCCGCTTGATGTCGCCGAGGTCCTTACCCTGCACAGCGCCTTGCTTGAACTTCGCGAACGACTGGAGGAACTTCGGTCTGTTCTGGACCGCGCCGCGCAAGACGGCGAGCGCGGACGTGAAGTGCTTTTCCATGCCGTCAAGAAGGGTGACCACAGAACCGTCTCGCCTCTCAGTCCTGAGGCTTCCGCCACCGTCGGTCTCGTGCGTCATGCCGATCGCACCGTTTAGAGAAGACCACGAGTCGAGATAGCCGGCATAGTAGAGATCAAACGTCTCACGTACGTAGTAGCGCCAGCCGTGCTGGTCGAAGTCGTGCGCAGTCTCCTTTCCGAGCAAGTTCGAAAACTCGATATACCGATCGCGACCGATGTCCTTGTTGATCGACTGCGCTACGGGCGGAAAGAAGTACGTGCCGACCTCACCGTGCTGGTCAACGTAGACCTGCGGGTTCCACTGCCTGAACATCGCGACCGCCTGCTGCGACTCGGCTTGCGAGAGCGCGACGCGGTCGCGGTTAAGATCGAACCTGTAGTGGTTGGTGCGCCCGTTGTTGATCCCACTCTCCCGGTGCTCCACCGCGCCCCTGTCTGCGTCGCCGCGCGCGATGGAGTCGTACCAGACGACGAACCGCTCATGCCCGTCCGGGTTGTAAGAGGGGTTGAGGACCACGACGGCGTGGTCGAGGAGCGACGTTATCTCGCGGTTGCGCGATGCGGCGAGCGTATAGGCGAGCCACATGCCACTCTCAAAACTC
This sequence comes from Fimbriimonadaceae bacterium, assembly GCA_035576225.1. GTDB lineage: Bacteria > Armatimonadota > Fimbriimonadia > Fimbriimonadales > Fimbriimonadaceae > JADFMN01. The sequence goes on from DATLWQ010000056.1 coordinate 3,667, forward strand.
GCGGTCTCGTTGCCGTGGATGCACTCGTTGACCCAGACGACGACGGGCTGGTCGGCCGGCACGTCCTTCTGATCCACTTTGCCGTCGGCGATGGCTTGGTTGACGGCCTTAATGTGATCCAGGTTCTTGATATTCTGTAGCGACGAGAACACGAGGACTCGCAGGGGTCGGCCCTCGGTGCTCTTGCCGTAGTCGATCCGCACGACGCGATCCTTCGCCGCACTCGTGATCGCCTCTAAGACACGCTCCTGGTCGTAATAGGTGGAGTTGCGTTCGCCAGGGCCGTATCCGAGCACGGCCTCGGGGCGCGAGACGTGCGCATCATAGGGTCCGAACGAATAGAAGTCGAAGGCCGTCGCCAGGGCTAGTGCGAGGATCATCCGCCAAGTCTACACGGTCTTTGATACAATGAAGGCATGGATGAAGAAGGGCTCTTTGTAGAGCCGTTCGACATGACGGAGGAGTTCCGTCGAAGGCAGCGCGCGACCATGACCGCGTTCTTCTCGTGGCTGTGCACGTGCGCGATGGGGCTCGTGTGGGCGCTCGAGTCGGACTTTTTCGGAAAGTTCCTCGTCTCGCTGATGTGCGTCCTGTTCGGCAGGTGGTGCATCGTCAAGGCGTGGCCACAGTTTCGGTATCGTCACCGTGCGCTGAGGTGCGGGCCCGTCACGGGCGCCTTCGAGATCGAGGACGACAGCGTGTCGTTCGTTGAGATGACAGCCGAGCCTAGGCAGACCCTGCATTCAAAGCGATCCGTCAGGCTCGACGGTTCCTGCTCGATGGTCATCCTCGAACGTGGGATCGGGCTCCGCGGCTTGAACGAGGAGGGCGACGAGACGACGCTCGCCATCATGAACAAGATGTTTCGCGACGAAGAAGCGCGGCGGCGATTTATCGCGCTCTGTACGTCACGCTACGTGCAACTGTTGCGCCATTAGAGCGGCGCGTCAGGCAGCCATCGCCGCCACTCCTTCGGTAGATCCATCCGCATCAGCCGTACCAGGTTGAAAGTGAAGGCGGTCGGGAACGGGTGCCAGGCTTGTTCGCTTGGATCGAACTCCGGGTCGCGCGCCGTGTGCAGCGTCGTGCCTAGGACGTGTGCCAGCACCCTTCCGACGAACATCTCGTCGACCTCCCCGAACGCTTCCATCGCCCACGGGGCCGCCCAAATTGGGACGCGCTCGAAATCGAGCACAGGATCGCCCCAGCACGCGTCGCCCCAGTCGATGACTGAACTGAGCCGCAGAGGATCTTGAAGCACCATCGTGTTGCCAGCGTGCAAGTCGTTGTGGACGAACTTCGTTTCGCCTTTCGCGTCGATCGCTGGTGCGAGGCGCTCGTTCCATTTGGCGATCCAGTCGTAGGTGACGAGTTCGACCCTCAGTTCCCTCCTCGCCTCATCGAGTTGCTCTCGCGGGTCGTTGAAGTAAGGCTTGTCCAGCCAGCCGTTGGGATCGTCCACGTGCGTGACGTTCTCGTGGATCTTTCTGATCTCGCGCCCAAGTTGCCTATAGAGGTCCGGAAGTTCCCTTTGGTCGACTCGCAGATTGGCAAGCGCTTCCCCAGGCGCCCTTTCGTAGATCGTGACGACCTGCTCGAACGTGTCGTCGAGAGCGATCAGCCTCGGGGTTCGAACTCCCGCCCTCACCGCCGCCGGAACGGCAACTGCCTCGGTGTAAGAGTCCTCCGGGTCGCGGTCGCTTCGGCAGACGCGGAGGATCACGTCGTCTCCGACCGCGTAGACCCAATTTATATAGCCAGTGGCAATGTGGACAGGGTCGCCCTTGATCCCGTGCTTCTCTAAAATGCGAGCAAGTTCGTCTTTCCCCGGCGGGTTCATGCGCTCGCTTCGTCCTGGGCTTCCGCGATCTTGCGCGCCTGCTCCTCTTGGTTGAGCGCGTCGATCATCTTTTGGATGTCGCCATCCATGAACTGCGTCATGCCGTGCACAGTCAGCCCGATGCGGTGGTCGGTGACGCGGTCCTGCGGAAAGTTGTACGTGCGGACCTTCTCGCTTCTGTCGCCCGTCCCGATCTGCCCTCTACGCATCTCGCCGCGCTCCTTGGCGAGTCTTTCCTGCTCCATGTCGTAGAGCCGCGCGCGCAGGACGGTGAGGGCCTTGAGTTTGTTCTGCGCCTGACTTCGCTCGTCCTGGCAGGTCACGACGACTCCGGTCGGCTTGTGCAGCACGCGGATGGCGGTGTCGTTCTTCTGCATGTGCTGGCCGCCGGCGGAACTCGACCGGAACGACGTGATCTCCAGGTCGTCGTCCTTGATGTCGATGTCGACGTCTTCCGCCTCCGGCATAACAGCGACTGTGGCTGTCGAAGTGTGAATGCGCCCGCTCGACTCGGTCTTAGGAACGCGCTGCACTCGGTGGACGCCGCTCTCGTGCTTAAGTTGGCTGTAAGCACCGTCTGCGTCGATCGTGAAGACGACGTTCGACGAGCCACCGATGCCCGACTCCTCGTTGCTGACGACGTCATACTTCCACTTGCGGCGCTCAGCGTAGCGCACGTACATGCGGAAAAGTTCTGCGGCAAACAGCGCGGCCTCGTCGCCACCCGCTGCGGCGCGAATTTCGATGATGACGCTCTTGTCGTCGTTGGGGTCTTTGGGGAGGAGCATCACCTTGAGCTGCTCTTCGATTTGGGGGATCTTCTCCTTGGCCTCGTTGAGTTCCTCTTGGGCGAGTTCTGAGTACTCGGGGTCGCTCAGGAGCGACTCAGCGTCCGCCGCCTGCTTTCTGTACTTCTTGAACTCGCGAATGACCTCGACCAGGGCACTGATCTCGGCCCTCTGCTTGCCCAGTTTCGCCATCTTGGTCGGGTTGACGACAATAGCGGGATCCTGGAGCATCTCTTCGATCTCCTGGTACTTGCGCTCTATGTCGTCGAGTTTGTCCAGCACGGGGGTGCGAGTGTACCGGGGGAGCCATCGGACGCGAGTCACGAGTCCCGAGTCGCAAATCCCGGCGGAAAGGCAACCCTCACCCTACAGTTCAGCGTTTTCAGTCCGAAACCTAAAGTGGAGCGTCATGTTTGAACTGATCGTGAGAATCGTGCTCGCCTCATCGGCGATGGTCGCGTCTGGCTACTTTGGTGCGCCGGGCTTTGACCTGACCTGGCGGGCGTCGCTTTTCTTCGCCGCCTACTCCTACCTGCTATATGTGATGGAGCAGAAGGGCGTACGCAACTCCGGGTTCTCCGGCCTGGCGGCTGTTGTGGACTGCGGGATCATCGCCGCCTTTCTCGCCGACGCGGGAGCGCTCCCCCAACTCGGCCTTGTTTGCGCGGCACCGATGGTGATCGCGTACCTTCGCCACAAGGCGAACGCCGCAATGATGGCGCCGATCGTTGCCTCTTGGCTGCTCGTCGGCGCAAACCTCTTTGGCGGCGGCAACGCCTTCACTCCAGAGCTCCTTCTCCAAAGCCTCGGCATCCTTCTGCTAGGACTTGTCCTGACCGCCGTTCGGACGCGCATCGAGGAGCGGCCCGCCCGCGAAGCCGAGAAGCGGCAGTTGGAGGAGACCCTTCGACTGCTCAACGCCCACTTGGAACCGGCAGTCGAGGAAGAGGACGAGGAGCCAGAAGCGGAGAGGCAAGACGACCTCAAGATCCGCGAGAACTTCCGAGCGCTGACGGAGACCGCGCGCGACCTGGAGCGCCGCAGCCGCAAGGACCGCGACTGCGTCCACATCATCGAATCTGTGATCGGCGCCAAGGAGCCGATCTCCGCGCTCGTCGAAGCAGCCGTCGAGACGACTGGTGCCGATGGCGTCTTTTTGCACACCGTCTCCCCGGTGGACGACACGCTGATCGCGCGGGCGTCGGCCGGAAAGGTCGAACCCGCTATCGCCGACGCGACGATCGAGATTGGCAGGCGGTTCAGCGAGGGCGACGTCCTACAGAAGATCCAAAAGACCGTCGAGGGACTGTGCGATCCGAACGGAACCACGAAGTTCGCTTCCGTCGCCTTGAACAACAAAGGGAGGCTCGTCGGTGTGGTCACTCTCTTCCAGGGCAGCGCCATCGAACTGGAAGCAGCGGTGCGGCGCACGCAGGAGACCGGCGCATTCGTGGCAGGCTTGGTCGCCGACCTGATCCAGCGCGAGGACGACCACCGAAAGATGAACGAGGCCGAACTGCTTTACACGATCGCCGCAACGTCTTCCGGCGCGAAGAGCGCGAGCGCGATCGTCGCGCGAGTGTGCCGCGACCTCTTTGGCACGGTGCGGCTCGACCACCTCTCCTTCTGGTTTATCGAGGGCAATTCTCCACGACAGCAGTGCCTCGAGGGCGTCGCGACGGACGTCTTTAGCGAAGTCACCTTCAGTCAGGGCAAGGGCTTTGCCGGATGGCTCGCCGCTGGAGCGCCGGTAACGACGCTCGTGAACGCGCGCGACGACAAGATGCTCGCCGCACACGAAGCGATCAAACGGCGCATTGGAAGTCTATTGATCGTGCCGCTCGAGTTCGGTGCAGAGCCGTTCGGCTTTGTGATCGCTGCGACCTCGCGCGTCGGTGGAATCGAAAGCGGCACAATTGAGACCGTACGCGCAGTGTGCGCGGAAACTTCGCACGCTTTGGCCAAGTCGCTCGGTGACACCGAGGCGCACGAAGGGCTTGCCACGCCGAAGGAGTTCTACGAAATCGTCAAGGACACAGGCGAGGGCTACCTCGTGTACCTCGAAGTTCCACAGCGCGAACAACTCGCCGAGATCTATGGCAAGCCCGCGCTAGAGCATGCGATCCGCAGGTTCGCAGTGCGACTGCGCGCCGAACTACCGAGCGGCGGAGCGGTGACGCGAAGGAACGAAGGCGACTATGTAGCGTTCATTCCGTCGGCGGACATCGGCTACGTCACGTCCTGGGCGAACGACGCCGCAGCGCTCGCCTCGATGACAGGAATCCGCACTCCCGACGGTCGGTCTCGCATCCCGTTAGCACTACGGGCAAAGACCGCTCCGGTGAACCAGCAAAATCACCGGATTTCCACAGGGAGAGCGGCCTAATGGGGAAATCTGGTACGCGCAGTTACGTATCCATTGTGCAAACTTGTGACAAGTTTCGAGCGCACGCGATCGTTTCGGGCGAAAGAAACTTCAAGTTCGTAACTTCCGGTGAGCGGCCGTCCCTGGTAGGGGGAAAGCGGTTCCTTTCGGATTCGACTTTTACGGCGAGGACGATGTATCAGACGTACGATTGGAAAGGCGCTTTAGAGAACTGCAGCAAAGTACTGGAGCACGATCCCGATCACCTGGGCGCCCTCGAAGTACAGGCGCAAGCGCTGTGGTTCGCCGGCCGATACGCAGACGTCGTGCGCACGACCAACCGCATGCTCAGCCTCAACCCCTCCGAGCCCGGTTACCGATACACGCGCGGCATGGCGCTGATGTCGATGGGCCAACTGAGCCGCGCGGCCGACGACTTCCGCCAGGCGCTCGTGCAGAGCGACGACCCGCGGTTCCTGAACCAGGTCCAGAACGCTCTGATGGCGATCGAAGAGTTCCAGCGCGGCGGAGTCGACCGCATCGCTCGCCTCGCCGCCATGCGCGTTCGAAGGCGCGGAGAGGTCTCGGGCCCGACCGACACGACGATCAACTAGGCGAGATCTTTCAGCGAACCGACCGCGTCCGTGCGCTCCCAGGGGAACGCCGGGTTTCCAAAGTGACCGTTTCGAGCAGTTTCGCGGTATCGGAAGTTCAGCAACTTCAAATGGTCGATAATGCCGCTCGGCGAGAGGTCGAACAAGTCCGTCACCCTCTTTGAGATCGCGTCCGGGTCGGCCTTTTCCGATCCGAACGTGTCGAACTGAACCGAAACGGGCTGCGGCACACCGATCGCGTAGGCGAGCGCGACTTGGCACTTGTCCGCGAGGCCCGCGGCCACCACGTTTTTCGCGATGTAGCGGGCCATGTAGGCCGCGCTACGGTCGACCTTGGAAGGATCCTTGCCGCTGAACGCACCGCCGCCGTGGGTGCACATTCCGCCATAGGTGTCGACGATGATCTTGCGCCCCGTCAGGCCCGTGTCGCCCGCAGGGCCGCCCTTCACAAAACGTCCGGTCGGGTTGAAGTGGTACTTGATGTCCCCGTTCACGTAGTCAGGGTAGTTGGCCAGCACTGGGTCGACGATGTGCTTTTTGATCAACTCAGGCACGCAGTCCGCAATCGCCTCGTCGTGCTGCTGGGAGACGACGACCGTGTCTACGCGTATGGGCTTTCCGTCTTCGTAGACAATCGTGACCTGCGATTTTGCGTCGGGTCTGAAACCGACCTCGGGGTTCGTCCTGCGCACCTCGACAGACCTGCGGGTCATCGCGTGCGCGATCGAGATCGGCAGGGGCATCAGTTCGGGCGTCTCGTTGCACGCCATGCCGAACATCATCCCCTGGTCGCCGGCACCACCGGTCACGACGCCCTGTGCGATGTCCGGAGACTGGGGCTGGATCGCGACCAGCACGCCGCAGTTGGCACCGTCGAATCCGACGTTCGTGTCCGTGTAACCGATCGACTTGATCGTCTCGCGGACAGTCTCCATGACGTTTACGTAGCCCTTGCTCGTGACCTCCCCCGAAACGACCGCGACGCCGTGGGCGAGCATCGTTTCGACGGCGACGTGGCACCTCTCCTCTGGTCGCACTCCGATCTTCTCGTCTTCTGCCAGGAACTGGTCGAGCAGGGCGTCGGAAATCTGGTCGGCGACCTTGTCCGGGTGGCCTTCGCTGACGCTTTCTGAAGTAAATACGTGGGAATTGCCCATTTCGCAGGCTGGAAGGATACCTTCGAAGTCGCGACAGTCCCCCTTGGGCTTAGTACAGGTTTCCTTTGGAGACATGGAAAAAGCCGCCTATAGATATGGGACGCAGAACCGTGATTCTTCTCCTTTGTGCGTTCGCCGTACTTGGTGCGGCCTCGTGCGGTGCCGTCAAAGAGTCCGCGGACGAAGGGCAGAACGCTCTCCAGGCCGGCATGAGATCGAAGAAGGCCGCCCAAGACATCAAGGTGAAGAAAGAAGCCTACGACAGCCAGGGCGACGACTTTTAGTCCGGTAGTTCTGCTAGTACACTCGCCGAATGCGCGTGTACATCTCGGCGGACATTGAAGGCTGTAGTGGACTGCTGACTTGGGGGCAGGCGGGGCGCCCAGGCGCCGACTGCTACGACTGGCCCCACGCCCGCAGGATGATGACCCACGACGTCAACGCCGCGATCCGTGGCGCGCGCGCCGCCGGCGCGAAAAGAATCCTCGTCAAGGACAGCCACGGTCTGGGAAAGAACCTCCTTGTGCCGGAACTCGAGCCTGGGATCGAACTGCTCTCCGGTGCGGGGTGCGGCGGTCTGGGAATGATGGAGGGGGTCGACGGCGGTTTCGACTTTGCGATGCTCGTCGGCTACCACGGGATGGCAGGCACCCTGCACGGGATCATGGAGCACACGATCAGCGGCAACGTACACCGCTATTGGATCAACGACATGCCCGCGGGGGAGATCGCGATGAGCACCGCGACCGCAGGAGTCTGCGGCGTGCCGGTGGTGATGGTCTCGAGCGACTTCGCCGGATGTGCGGAGGCTTCTTCTTTGATCTCTGGGGTGAAGACCGCTGTTACTAAGCACGGGATCGGTCGGTACATGGGGCGCGTGCTGCATCCATCGGAGACAGGGCCGCTGATCGAGACAGCCGCAAAGGAGGCGCTCGCGAACCCGTGCAAACCGTGGGTGCCGTCGACGCCGGTCGTATTAAAGATCGAGTTCAACCGCACGGAAGAGTGCGACGCTGCGGTGCAACAGTTGGGGTGGGAGAGAATGGACGCCTATACAGTCGAGTTCACAGCCGAGGACTGGCCGACCGCGCACATCGCCTCACGCCGCGCGATCGACGCGGCAGGGACTGGCGCTAGGAACGGCTAGGCGGCCTTTCTTGCGCGGAGCACCCAGTACGCGCCGCCCAAGACCACAACAGCCGCTGAAACGATGCAGAGCGATGGAGGTGGGCCGCTCGATCCCAATTGCCCGGGAGTCCGCACAATCTTCGGTGGCTCCGAGGTTTTTTTCGCGGGAACCACAGTGCCCTTTGTCAGGCCACCACCCATCACCTCGCCGGTCTTTGCATCGACAACCATAGACGCCGCTCCGCGCGTGAATTGCAGATTCACCACGTACGCGAGCCGGGCATTCTTGTTGTCAGACGGAGGAGGGGCCGAGACCTCCGAGATCTCATCGTTTTCAGGGGTCGAATATCCCAAGTCGCCAACCGTGGCATCTGTCACCTGAGTGTTGTAGACCGCTTGCAAGCGGGCGACGGCTTTCTCGCGTGCTTGTTCGGGCGTGATATTCACGACCGGCTCCTCATATGTGTAGCCGACGACCCGCATCATGCTTGAAACTTGCCCCGTGTAGGTGTTGACCTCGACAAGGACAGAATTGCCTGTCCGAACTGCATAGCCGTTGGGACGGTCGCTATACTTCACATAGTAGGAGTAGGAAGCCCCGTTCTGAACATTGGCCACGCATTTGTCAAAGGGCGGTAATTTGATCCCTGCTCCAGAAATCCAATCGTGCGCGACCGCAATAGCAGCCAGCTTATCTTGAATGTGCATGCCGCCGCCTGGATCCCGACGCGTTAATGCACCTGGACGGTCGTCAAACCAACTATTAACGATGCCTGTCGACGGATCGACCGTGACCGTGCAGTCGTCGGCTATGGCCCGAACTCTAATCCCGTTTGCCGTAAATCCCAGTGACCTGATGTTCTGCGAGCGGCCAATCTTCTCTAAGAAAGACTTGACGGCTGGCTCATAGTCGGATGCGCTCTGCGCACACGCCGTGCAGTACCGGGCGCACAACAACACAACTAGCGCGCCTATTCTGAAGAACTTCACTACTTTTCCTCGATCCCGTTGATCTTAGTATAACGGCAGTCTGTAGGACGCTGAGATAATCACTCCAAGCAAAGGTCAGTCTTCCTTGTCGACGATCGAAAGCGCGCCGCTCGGGCACTTGGCGACCTGGTCGACGATCTCCTGGCTCGTGGCGTTCTCCGGCGTGATCCATGGGCGCTCGCGGGGCTTGAAGACCTGCGGCAGGCCGCAGGCGCAGTTGCCGCAGTGGATGCACTTCTTGGGCCGCCACAGGACCGTCACCTCCCCGTTGGTGTATCGGTGGCTCTCGACCGGCATGCCGGGATTATCCCAGACTCGCTGGCTCGTTTTGTGCTGAAATGAGCAAAGGAAATGCCCGAGCGCACCGACGACCTGAGGATCAAGGATGTACGTCCCCTTGTGCCCCCAGCGATCTTGCTGGAGGAGATTCCGCTCTCTAACGCCGCCTCCCAGACCGTACTGCGGGGACGGCGCGAGGTCGTAGATTCTCTGACGGCGGGCTCGCGCAAACTCGTCTGCGTGGTCGGGCCGTGCTCGATCCACGACGCTGCCGCCGCGCTCGACTACGCCAAGCGCCTGAAGGAGATCGCCGACAACCTTGCGGACAATCTGGTCGTCGTGATGCGTGCGTATTTCGAAAAGCCGCGCACGAGCGTCGGGTGGAAGGGGCTGGTGAACGACCCCGATCTGGACGAGAGTTTCCACGTCAACAAGGGGCTGAGGATTGCGCGGCGCCTACTGCTCGAGATCAACGAACTGGGGCTGCCGGTCGGTTGCGAGTTCTTGGACACGACCGTGCCGCAGCA
>DATLWQ010000057.1:0-2346 GCA_035576225.1 Fimbriimonadaceae bacterium
ACACGGTCCTCAGCCAGTGCAAGACCCTCCCCTTCCCCCTCAGCGACGAGGACCAGATGGAGAAGGTCAACGAGGAACTGCGGGTCAAGCACCGCTACCTCGACCTGCGACGCCCCTCGATGTACCGCAAACTCGCGATCCGCGCTTCCGCCGTGCGTCGCATCCGCGAGTTCCTGGACAAGAAGGACTTCCTCGAAGTAGAGACACCGATCTTCACGCGCTCGACGCCCGAGGGCGCGCGCGACTACCTCGTCCCCTATCGACTCGAGCCGGGCAAGTTCTACGCCCTGCCGCAGTCGCCGCAACAGTACAAACAACTCCTCATGGTCGCGGGCATCGAGCGCTACTACCAGATCGCAAAGTGCTTCCGCGATGAGGCGCAGCGCGCCGACCGCCAGCCCGAATTCACTCAACTTGACCTCGAAATGTCCTTAGCCACCCAACAGGACGTACTCTCATTAATGGAGGCCCTCACACTCGAGGTGGTCAACGGCCTGATCGACGAGTTCGGCCTCGAAAAGGACAAGGTAGAAGAGTTCGAGTGGCTCACCTACGACGAGTCGATGCAGAAGTACGCGAGCGACAAGCCCGACCTTCGCTTCGACCTCGAGATCTTCGACATTTCCGACCTAGTCAAAGACTGCGAGTTCGGCGTCTTCGCCAACACCGTCAAAGGCGGTGGCAACGTACGCGGACTTCGCTATCCAGGCGGCGCGAAACTCAGCCGCAAGGAGGTGACCGAACTCGAAGAGGTCTGCAAGTCCTACGGCGCCAAAGGCATGGCCTCGCTCTACGTTGAGGGGCAGCAGTCCGAGGGTTCGATCGACATCGACGGTCTCTTCGTCCGCGGCTCCATCGCAAAGTTCTTCAAGGAAGAAGAACTCAGCGAGATGCTGATCAAGATTCACGCCCGGCCCGGCGACCTCCTCTGCTTTATCGCAGACACATGGGCGGCTGGCAACGAGGTCCTCGGCCGACTGCGCAACCTCATCGGCACAAAGGCCGGTCTTCGCGACCCGAAAAAACTCGCCTTCGCGTTCGTCGTCGACTTCCCGCTCGTCGACTGGAACGAGGAAGAAACGCGCTGGGATCCCACGCACCACCCGTTCACGTCTCCAAAGGCAGACGACATGCACCTGATCGACACCGACCCAGGAAAGATCCGCGCGGACTGTTACGACGTCGTCTGCAACGGTGTCGAGTGGGCCTCCGGCTCGATCCGGATCCACCAGCCCGAAGTGCAGAAGCGCGTCTTCTCGCTCATCGGCGTCGACGAAAAGCAGCAGAAAGAGCGCTTCGGCCACATCATCGAAGCGTTCGAGTTCGGCGCGCCGCCCCACGGCGGCATCGCGCCCGGCATCGACCGCCTCATCATGTTCCTCACCGACGAGGAGAACATCCGCGAGGTCATCGCCTTCCCCAAAGTCGGCGGCGGCTACGACCCCCTCATGGACGCCCCCTCAGACATCGACGAGAAGCAGTGGTCTGAAATGGGCCTCGAACTTCGTGAAGATACAAACAAGTAGCCGCAGGCTTTAGCCTGCGTGTTATCACTTTGGACTCGCGTAGAGGGTGCAGACTACGGAGCGCGGGCACATAGCCCCTACGCCGAACTTCCGAACCTTCAACTCTCAACTCGGGTGGAGGGTGCAGACTACGGAGCGCGGGCATTCAGCCCGCACCCCGGTCCGCGGACGTTCGGTCCGCAAAGAGTCGATGGTGCCGCTCCTTCGGCACCGAACCCGCCACGGTGCCGCGCTGAAGGGTGCCATGGGCAGTTCTGCAAAGCAGGAATGCCCGTGCAACGAGGGAGGGCGAGCGCCCCCGCGAGCCGAAGATCACGAAGCGCCGCGTCCGGCCCTCACGCCGAACGACCGAACGCCCGAACTTTCGACCTGAGACCGATCAACGCTATCCCGCTTTCTCCATGATGTCGACCAGACGGTCCTGAAGGGTGACGCTGATCGGCAAGTCAAGAAAATCCGGACCGTTGAATAGTGGATCTCCGACGTTGCTATTGATGAGATCTTCTAGGATCGAGAACTTGATTCCTGGCTCTTGCGCATAGACCTTGGCGTACTCGTTCGAAAACAGCTCGATCGCCCGCTGCTGCAGTGCCTCGTCATCCTTTGCGTACTTCAGAACAGTCACGAGGAACCACGGAATCGCCCCGGGCGAGTCGGCGTTTTCGCTACGCACATGGTCGAGAATCTTGGTCATAACAGACTCAGTAAGCCATCCTGTGCTTGCGACCTTGCCACGAGTGGTCGCGAACAAGAGATTGACAGGATCCCATTTCGAAACGTCCGCGTTCACGACTCGGTCGATGATCGGCTTGGCAAGGCC
>DATLWQ010000058.1:0-10392 GCA_035576225.1 Fimbriimonadaceae bacterium
CAGCGACGTCGGTGCGACCCATTCGGCGGAGCAACCTGCCGAGCGAAGTTCTTGCAACGCCTTGCGAAGGATTTCGCTCTTGACGCCGACCACGGTCGCGAGGACGCCGTCTTCGGACCGGTGCGTGCCCTTTACGTAGTCGAACGCGAGGTCCTCTTCCATCGCTGGGAAGAGGGTCTCCAACCGTATCTTTAGCACCATCCTGCCTTCTTGCTTTCCAACATCTGGGAGGTGCACGTCGCGGATGAGCGAGGCGCGACGGCCCAGGCAGAGCCCGACCGATCTTGGAGAACCGATCTTGCCCAGGACGTCAGAGACGCTCTTGCCGCTGACCGTCTGTCGGCTGAGCGGGTCGTAGCCCCTCACGAGGCTGGGTGACCATTCTATGACTGCGATGTTCGTGTCCATTTCTACTCAGTTGCTCTGTATCAATACTGTCTCAGTCGACGGATCGGTGTCCCAACCCCACTGGGTGATCACGTCGGTGTAAGGGCTCTTCTCGACCTTGACGATGCGGGGGCCCGCGTCATCGACGTCTATCACCGCGCGCAGCGCGTAGGTCGAGCCGCCGAACCTGCCCTGGCAGAGAACGACGAACGCTTGGGAGGACGTCGTTAGGCTGCCCGCGATCTGGCCGAGGAGCGGAAGCGTCAGCCCTGGCACCCCGACGAGGTCACCGAGGCCCTCGAAGGTGCCCTGCCTTGAAAGGATCGCCTGGGTTACGTCGGGGGTCATTCCGGGGAGGAGGTTGAGCGCCTGCTCGGTGGCCGTGTTGACGTTGACGCGCCCCGTGAGGGTCGCCGCGCCGTCGAGGGTGAGCGCGTCGAGCAGCGTACTTGCGTTCTGCATCGTCACGCCAGGCACTTGGAAGATCTGCGTCCAGGAGGTGAACGTACCTTGGAAGTTTCGACGCTGGACGAGCGCCTGGGCGACCTGTTGCGTCAGTCCGGCCTGCACCAACTGCCCGGTGTTCACCGTGTTCACGTTGACCTTGGTCTGTCCAGTCGATGTCACGTTGGCGGCCCGAGAGTCTACGGTCAGAAGGTCGTAAAGCGGTAGTTGCTGTTGCGTCGAGCCCGTCGTGAGGGCAGTTCCGGAGACGTACTGTTGCGGTTGGTAGAGTACGTTGGGAGTGATGCCTTTGACCTGGAGCAGTTCGTCGACCGTGTCGAAGTTGCGCAACTTTGTGTTGTACGGCTGGTCGAGCGAGTTGTAGTACTGGTCCTTTGCGCCGTCGACCCTCGGTTGGAGATCCGGCTCGCGCCAGTCCAGGATGGAGTCGATCTGGTCCGCAGTCAGCGGTAACTGCTGCAACTGCTCCTGGCTCATGTTGTTCAAGTTGACCATGGATCCTGCGTCGAGGACCTGCAGGCGGAACGACCCGCCCCCGACCGTGACCTGTTGCGACCCAGAGTCACCGATCTGGGCCCAAGGATCGTTGAGGGTCACTACCGAGGTGTCCAGGTTCTGCAACTGTGCGAGAACATAGTTGACGCCGCTGCGTGCCATCCTTTCGGCCTTGCGCTGTTCGAGCCGGTGCAACTGCGAGCGTTGCACGATCCTCGTCTCGTTCGCCGCCGAGGCGACGACCATCGTGAGGATCACGACGGCGATCAGCGCCATGATGAACGCGCTTCCTCGGTTCCTCTTCATTGGCCGATCACCTGCTGGATTGGGTTGTCCGGGGTCACGTCGCTGTTCGGAATGCGGAAAGTCAGTGTGCGGTCCTGGTCTTCGCCCTCGAGCCTGAAAGTGACCCTGACTGCGGCGGGCAGACGCCGCTGCCCGGTCAGGGTGTCCCACTCGTCCACCCAGTCCGTGCCGTCGAAGAACTCGAACGTGAAGGACGCGACGCCCTGAAGGAGCGCCGACTCGTTGCCGCCCTGAGTCGGGTCGCCGTCGGGCGGCCGCTGGACGCGAAGGAACAGGGCGTTGTCGACCGGGGCGTCACCCACCGGGATCGTCGAAAGCGATACCTCCGCCAGCCCTCCCTGGGGCCCGAACCGCGAGTTGAGTGTCTCGAAGTCGTCCTGCGACTGCGTAAAGGCCGAGGTCGGCGGGACGCCGAGAGTCGTGAACACAAGGGTGTCGGGAACCGCAAGGTCTCCGCCGCTGGAAAGGGTCATGAAGTAGGAGGTGTCGTCGCCCGTGTCCGTCGTCAGGAACGCGCCCTCGAAGATCCGTCTCAAGTCGTCCTCGAACCGAACGATCCTCTGCACTTCGGCGTCGCGCACTGGGACGTCCTCTTGAAACCGCACGCCGGCGCTGTAGGCGAACGTGACGGAGAGGACGAGGAGGACGCTGACTCCGAGCACGACCATCAGTTCGATCAGGGTCAGACCGCGGCGCGCTCTCACTGGATCACCCCCGGCGTCGTGTTAACGGTCTGTCGGTAGACGAGCCCTTCGGCGACTACTGAGCCGTTGGAGCCAGCGCCGCGCTTGGAGACGGTGACCTTGAGGTACTCGGCTCCGTCGATCGTCGTCGTCTCCGTGTCAGCCGACCAGGAATAGTCTGAATAACGGTCACCTGTGAAGTCGCCGTAAGACGCCGTGACCCAGTCTCCCGTCGCGACGAGTTCGTCGAACTTCTCGTTGGCCAGCCGATCAAGGGCCTCGTTCTCGATGCTCCGTCTGAAGGCAGCGGTCAATGAGCCAAGCCCGCTGCTCAGGGCCGAGACGGCGATTCCGACGAGGACGACGGCCACCATCACTTCGACAAGCGTGAAGCCCTTCTTACGTGCGGCGTTCAATTTCACCCGCCTGCCACTTTGTGGGCTCCGTCGTGTCTTGGATCCTTCCGTCCACCTTCGAGCCCGTCCCGTCAAGCCCGCTGACGTTGACGTGGTAGACGATGGCGCCCTCATCGACCTCGATCGCGCCGTCCGAACCGGTCCCGTCGGGATAGAAACTCAGTGTGAAGTCGGTAGGGGAGACGAACTCGCCGTCGACCTCAAAGTCCGCGAGTTGGACGCTCGCAGGGACAGGGAAGGTCCGCTCTTGCGTGAGTTCGAGCGTGTCCGGGTCGACCGACGAGAAGACGACCATCTGCTGGTCACTGTCGTAAGTCACTTGCACGGTCTTGTCGGTCTCGATCGCGAGCAGTCGGGCCTGCTTGCCGAGTTGCAGGAGGTTCGCCTGGAAGTCGCGCGACGTCTGCCCTGCCTCCATAGCCGCGTAGCGGGGCAGCACGACGGCCGCGAGCACCATCAGTACGGCGATCACGGCTGTCATCTCGACCAGAGTGAATCCGCGCTTAGCCACTTGAATAGATGTCTGCGTTATCAGTGCCGGCATCTCCGCCTTCGACGCCGTCGGCGCCGTAACTGTAGATGACGAAACTGTCTTCACCGTCGGGTCCCGGGGACTCATAGATATAGGGATGGTGCCAAGGATCCTCGGGAACGTCCTTGTCCAGGTATGGCCCCTTCCAACCTTGCACGTCGCTCGGCTGGACGCGAAGAGCCTGTAGCCCCTCGTCGGTCGTAGGATAGCGGTCGCAGTCGATTCGGAACGCTTCGACCTGACGCGCCATCGTGGCGATGTCTGACTTCGCTGCAGCGACCTTCGCTTCGCTCACGCGCCCGAGTAGTTTCGGAACGACGAGCGCAGCGAGCACTGCCAAGATCAGCATGACGACCATCAGTTCGATGAGCGTAAAGGCACGCTGTCCGTGTTTTCGGGTGTAGTTTCTCATTGTGTTGTCACTTGATCAGGTCTTGAGCCTGGAAAATCGGGAGCAGAACTGCGAGGACGACGAACGCTACGAAGGTGCCCATGGCCAAAACGATGATGGGCTCGGCGAGCGAGGTGAGTCGGCGCAGTCCGTGCTCGACCTCAAAGTCGAGGCTGTCTGAGACGCGTCCGAGCATCTTGGGCAGGTCTCCCGTTTCTTCGCCGATCGCGACCATGTGGGTCAGGACCGGGGGGAAGTCGCCCGCGTCTTTGAGCGCGCTGGCGATCGTGCGCCCTTCGCGGACCTCTTCGGCGACGACCTCGTTGCGCTTGATGAAGACCAGGTTTGCGGATGCGAGACCGGCGAGGTCGATCGCCTCCAGGATGGGAACGCCGCCGTTGACCAACGTGCCGAGCACTCGCGAGTAGCGCGACACCAGCGCCTTGCGCAGAATCTTGCCGATGCCCGGCAGTTTCAGCAAGGTGGCGTCGCGGAACTCTTTGCCGGACTGCGTCGAGATCCATGCGCGATATGCGATTACGATAGCGACCACAGCGGCGAGCATCACGAGCCAGTTGTTCTGAATCGCGTCCGTCGTGCTGAGCAGAACCTTCGTCGGCGCTGGCAGTTCCCTGCCCAGGCCCTTGAAGACACCAGAGAGCCGCGGAATCACGAACGTCAACAGGAAGATGATCACGAAGATCGCTGCGCCAGTCAGCACGGCCGGGTAGATGAGGGCCGAGACGATCTGGCTGCGCCGCGCGACGTCGTTCTCCATGAGGTCGGCAAGGCGCGTGGCCGACTCGGGGAACTGACCGCTGGCCTCCCCCGCCTTGAGCGTCTGTGTGTACATCTGTGGGAACAACTTCGGCGTCTTTGCAAGCGCCTCGCTCACGGGGATGCCGGTCTTGACGTCTTCGAGCGCGTCTTCGGCCACTTGCGCCAACTGCTCGCTCTCCGACTGCTCGGCGAGAACCATCAGCACGCGGTCGAGAGGGAGCCCGGCCCCGGAGAGGTCGGCGAGACGCCTGGTGAAGAGCGCGAGGTCGGCCTTGGTCGTGCGGGACTTGCGCTCCTCCCCTCCGTCGCGGCGCTTGGCGTGGTGCTTCTTCCCTGCTTCTTCCTTGATCTCGACGACGTAGCGGCCCTCGGCCGCGACTAGCGCGATCGCCGCGTGCTGATCGGAAGCGTCGATGAATCCGGACTTCTTCTTTCCGGCCGGGTCGAGCGCGACATAGGAGAACGTGGTCATGGCCTAAATGTCGTCCCTCTGGCAGACGCGCAGCACTTCCCTCGCCGTCGAATTGCCCTCGAGGACCGCGAGCCGCCCGTCACCGAGCAGAGTCCGCATGCCTTGGGTCTTGAGTGCGTGGTCGCGGATGTGGCTCGCCGGTTCGCGTTCGACGGTCATGCGGCGGACCTCCTCATCGACCGTCAACAGTTCGAATACGCCGCGCCTTCCTTTGAAACCGGTACCGCCGCACTTGTCGCAGCCTTCGCCCCTGCGGAACGGCGTGTCGTGGGTGTAGTCGTCGGGGTTGAGTCCGAGCGCCAACAGCGCCTCAGGATCCTCGTGGTGTGGGACAGAGCAGTTCTTGCAGTTGACGCGGATCAGCCTTTGGGCCAGAACGCCGACGATCGATGACGCCGCCAGGAAGGGTTCGACACCCATGTCGAGCAGCCTCGTGATCGCCGACGGTGCGTCGTTGGTGTGCAGGGTACTGAAGACGAGGTGGCCGGTGAGTGCTGCGTGGATCGAAATCTCGGCCGTCTCGTGGTCGCGGATCTCACCGACCATGATCACGTCCGGGTCCTGCCGCACGATGCTGCGCAGTCCGCTCGCGAACGTGAGACCGATGCCGGGCCGCACCTGGATCTGGCCGATGCCGGGCACCTGGTACTCGACCGGGTCTTCGATGGTGAGGATGTTGCGCGTCGGGGAGTAGATCTCTTGGAGCGCGGCGTAAAGGGTCGTTGACTTACCTGAGCCGGTCGGGCCGGTGACGAGCAGTTTGCCGTACGGCACATTGATGAGTTTTCGGAAGAGTTCGAGGGTGTCCTCGCGCATGCCCAACTGTTGCAGGCCGAGCACTGCGGTCCCTTTGTCCAAGATACGTAGCACGACGCGCTCGCCCAGCACTGTGGGGACGATGGAGACGCGGACGTCGATCTGTCTGCCTGCGACTGTGACCTTGATGCGTCCGTCCTGTGGGAGCCTGCGCTCTGCGATGTTGAGTTCCGCGAGAATCTTCAGCCTCGATACGATGGCCGCGTGCATGCGCTTGGGCGGCGTGAGGGTGTCGTGGAGGATGCCGTCGACGCGGAACCGCACTTTGACTTCGCGCTCATAGGGCTCGATGTGGATGTCGCTGACTCCGTCGCGTACGGCCTGGGCGAACACGAGGTTGACCATCTGCACGACGGCCGCTTCTCCGGCCATGCGCTGAAGGTCGGCAAGGTCGGTCGACTCGGCGACTTCGGTAGCGGAGGCGTCCTCCCCTGGAAGCCCGGCGATCATGCCTTCGAGGAAGCGGTCTTCGATCTTTTGGCGGATGAGGGCGGGGTCGGCGAGGGCCGCCCTGACGGGAATGCCGAGCAGGACGCCCAGGTCGTCAGCGGCGCGCAGTTTTTCGATGCTGCCGATGAGCGCGACCATGACGTCGCCGTCCATCCGGAGGGGCAGAACCTGGTTCTGGAGCGCAAAATCGCCCGGCACCAGATCCAGAGCCTCTGGATCGGGCTTGACGTCGACCAAGTCGACGAATTCGAGTCCTAGGTGACCGTCCACGACCTTTCCGTTCGGTGTCGCCTGCGAGATCATTTTGAGGGCATCCTCGTACACCCCGGCACAACGATTCACAGGGCCTGAAGTTCAAATGAACCGGGCCCCCCGACACAAAGGCCCACAGAGCCGATAGAGTATCCCACTTCCAATTAGCAATGCCGAGTGTGCCAGAATGCCCGCACATTTTCTGGGTTCTAAAGGATCGAAACCATGAAGCACAAGAATTTCCGGCCGATGCGCTGCCTTCTTGCCCTTGCACTGATCGCCGTCTCGTCGCTCGCCCTGGCTGACAAGTACGCGCTTTCGCACGTGCGGATCGTCAACCCCGGCGGGGCGACGATCGACGACGGGCTCATCTCCATCGACGGCGACAAGATCACCTATTCGGGCGCCTACAAAGACCCTGACGGCGGCTCAACCGTCGTGGACTGCAAAGGGCTGACGGCGTATCCGGGATTTATCGACGCCTACACTCGGTCTGGGCTTTCGCTGCCCTCTATCCCCAAAAACCCCGACCCGCCGAGCGCGGTCGACGGCCCGCTGCCCGAGATGTGGCACGCAAACCGGAGGGGGATCTACGCTGACACCGACTGCTCGCAGCACCTCTCGATCAAGTCGATGGTGGACACCGCGCACCAACAGGGCGTGACGACCGCGATGCTCGCTTCTGGACGTGGCGGATTCGGGGGCACGACGGCGGTCGTGAACACGACGGAAGCAGACGGTGAGACGCTTGTGATGCCAGAGGCGTTCCAGGAACTGAGCTTTGGATCGTCCGGCGGCGTCGGGTACCCGAGCAGCCCGATGGGACGGATCGCGCTCCTGCGGCAGGTCTTTTACGACTCGAAGTTCTACACGCTGCACCCGCCGAAAGAGGAGAAGGAGAGAGACCCTGTGCTCGCGGCGGTCGCCGAGGCGGCGACTGGTCTCGTTAGGACGCTCTTCGAAGCGGACTCCGAGCGCGAAATCCAGCGCGCGTTCGACATCACGGACGAGTTCAACCTCAAGACGACGCTCTTTGGCACTACGGACGCGTGGCAGCACGCGGACGACATCAATCGGCGCGGTATGGGGGTGATCGTCGTCGCGGAACTTCCGCGCGAGCCGCGGAAGACGCAGAACGACGACCCTGTGAGGCGTCTCAGCGATCCGCCCTTAGCGGTGCTGGAGGACCGCTGGAACACCTGGCAGGACGAAGCGCAAGCCGTCGTCAAACTGCAGAAGGCCGGCGTGAAATTCGCGTTTTCGAGCAACGGCAGTTCTTCAGACTTCCTTGCAAACGTACGCAAGCAGATCGAAGTCGGTCTGCCGGAGGACGCTGCACTGCGCGCGCTCACGGTGGACGCGGCAACGATCCTCGGAGTCGGTGACAAGGTTGGCACTCTGGCACCTGGCCGACTCGCCAACGTCACGGTGACGGACGGCGACTTTGCCGATCCGAAGACCAAAGTCAAATTCGTGTTCGTCGCCGGACAGAAGTCCGAGGTAGCGAAGGAGGGCAACTGATGAAACGCACTCTGACCGTTCTCGCACTCGTTCTTGCCGCCTGCGCGGCGGTTCCGCAGGACTTCCCTGTCGAACTGACGGCGGACCGCACGCCGAAGGTCCACACGGGCGGCAACTGCCTGATCAAGCACGCGCACATCCTGACGATCACGAACGGGGACATTGTCGACGGCGACATCCTCGTACGCGACGGAAAGATCGCGGCGATCGGCAAGAACCTTTCTGCTCCCGAAGGCTTCGAAGTCATCGATGCGACGGGCAAGACGGTCATGCCCGGCATCATCGACACGCACTCGCACCGCGGTATCGATGGGACGAACGAGGGCAGCGACTCGATCGTCGACGAGGTCCGCATGCGCGACGTGCTCAATCCGACGGCGAAGAACGTTTGGCAGGCGGTCGCCAGCGGACACACCGCAGGGCTGGTGCTGCACGGTTCGGCCGACGCGATCGGCGGTGAGAGCATCATCGTCAAGTACAAGTACGACAGGCCTGCCAAGGAGATGCCGATCCCGGACGCGCCGCGCGTTGTGAAGTTCGCACTCGGCGAAAACGTGACGCAGAAGAACGGCCCCGGGAACACGAGCCGCTTCCCTGCCACGCGCATGGGCGTTGAGGCAACCTACCGTCGCGCCTTCGAGGCGGCGAAGGAGTACCGCGCCAAACAAAAGCGCGGCGAGGTCGTCCAGAAGGACCTGCGCCTTGAGACGCTCGCCGACATCCTCGATGGGAAGGTGTGGGTGCACTGCCACAGTTACCGCGCGGACGAAATGCTGATGCTGATCCGGCTCAGCCAGGAGTACGGCTTCAAGATCGGTGCGATGCAGCACGCCCTGGAGGCGTACAAGATCGCCCCGGAAATGGCGGCTGCGGGAGTCGGCGCCGGGATGTTCTCAGACGAGTGGGGCTACAAGGTGGAAGCCTATGACGCGATCCCGTTCAACGCCGCGATCTGTTGGAAGGCTGGAGTGCTCGTGTCGATCAATACAGACGGCCTCAGCGGAACCAGCGCTCTGAACATCGACGCGGCGAAGGTGATGCGCTTCGGCGGCGTCCCCGCCAACGAGGCGTTGAAGATGATCACGATCAACCCGGCCAAGCAACTCGGAATCGACCGCAGGACCGGATCCCTGGAGGTCGGCAAGGACGCGGACATCTCGATCTGGGACGGGCATCCGCTGAGCGTCTACTCCAAGCCGGTCATGACGCTGATCGAGGGAGAGGTCTACTTCCAGCGGCGCGACGCGTGGAACGTCGACGGCACTTCTAAGATCAAATCACAACTCGACGACTTTAAGTATCTGCCGGAGCCGCCGCTGCCGAAACCGGCGCGCACCTACGCGATCGTGGGAGCAACGGTCCACACTGTGACGAACGGAACGATCGACGGTTGCACGGTGGTCGTCACGGACGGGAAGATTGTAGCGGTCGGCAAGAACGCGACCGTCCCCGCGAGCGCTACGGTGATCGACGGCAGGGGCCAGCAGGTGTTCCCCGGTTTCATCGATGGCGGCGCGAGCATCGGCATCAGCGAGATCGGCGGCATCATCCAGGGCAACGACAGCCGCGAACTGGGAACCTATCAGCCCGACTTGAAGGCTGCGACGGCGCTCTATGTCGAGAGCGCCTACTTGGGGACGAGCCGCTACAACGGCGTGACGCACTCGTTGAGCAAGCCCTCGGGCGGCATGATCAGTGGCCAGGCATCGCTGATCCGGCACGCCGGATATACGAGCGAGCAACTGGCGATGATCCCGGAGGACGGACTCGTCGTCAACTTCCCGCAGGTGGCGACCTTCCCCGAGGTCTCGCTACTAGACGAGATGTGCTGCCGCGCGGACACGTGGGCCGACGTCGGACTGGGATATCTCGACTACATCCTCCCGCCGCCTGCACAGTACAGTCAAGACCACGAGGACGACCTCGGCGGTCCGGCACAGAGGCGCTTTGGCCGTCAGGTCGACCCTGAAGAACTCAGCGCACGGATCAAGCAACTCAACGAGTACTTTGAGAAGGCGAAGGCGTACGCTGACAATCCGCCAGAAACGAAGGACTTGCGGCTGGACGCGATGATCCCTTATGTCCGCGGAGAAAAGCCGGTGTTCCTCAACGCGCGCAGCGCGGCAACGATCCGCGCAGCGGTGGATTTCGCCCGGAGGTTCAAACTCAAGGCGGTCTTGACGGGTTGCGCCGAGGCGTGGAAGGAGGCGGACCTGCTCGCGAAGGAGAACATCCCCGTGATCATCCCCGTCGCTGGGCGCTCGACGCTCTCCGCCAACAACACGACCAACGACTGGGACCCGTACGACACGCCGTACGTGGTGCCGTCGCTGCTCGCCAAGGCGGGCGTGAAGTTTGCGTTCGAGTCGGACAACAACGCGAGCGTCATGATGCTCCCGTTCCGGGTGGGCGAATCGTGCGCGTAC
>DATLWQ010000059.1:0-1962 GCA_035576225.1 Fimbriimonadaceae bacterium
GCGCAGCCCCGCCGAGAACGGCCTTCCTTTCTTGCTTCTGAATCCCGTGAACGGCCCGGCAAAGCGGTTCTTCAGCAAATCGGCGATTTCCTCGGGCGACCACTCGCGGCCGGAAATCACCTTCCACAGCGAGAAATCGCACTGCTGACACTGGAACTTGCGATAGTTCTCCTGCACGACGCCGCCGCACTTCGGGCAGGGCGCAGTGACCACCGCGAACGCCTCGTCCGGAATGTTTCCCTTCTTGATGCGATCGACGAGGTCACGAGTTGCCTGTTCGATGTGCTCCATGAACTCGTCGCGCTTCAGACGGCCCTGCTCCATCAGCTTGAGCTTGAACTCCCAATCCCCGGTCAGTTCGGGCGAGGCGATCTCGTTGACGCCGAAGTGATGCAGGGCGAAGAACAGCGAAAAAGCCTTCGGGGTCGGTACCAGCTCCCGCCCGTTGCGATGCACGTAGTCCTCGTGAATCAGCCCCTCGATAATCGCCGCTCGGGTCGCCGGTGTACCGAGACCCTTGGCCTCCATCGCGGCGCGTAGCTCGTCGTCCTCGACCAGCTTGCCCGCGCCTTCCATCGCCGAGAGCAACGTGGCCTCGCTGTAGCGGGGTGGCGGCTTCGTCTGTTCGGCGCGGACGGCGACGTCGACCACAGTCGCACGCTCGTCGGGCGCGACCTTGGGCAGGTCCTCGCTCTCCTGCTGCGCGCTGCGCCCGTAGACCGCCTGCCAGCCGGGGGCTTGCATCACCCTGCCGTCGGTGCGAAACCGGTGCTCCCCGATCGTCGTTGTGCGCGTGGTCTGCAAGTACTCCGCTGCCGGAAAGAAGACGGCCAGGAACCGCCGAACGACCATGTCGTAGAGCTTGGCTTCCGCCTCGTTGAGATGCCTGGGCGACTGCAGCGTGGGAATGATGGCGAAGTGGTCGGAGATCTTGCTGTTGTCGAAGATCCTTTTGTTGGGCTTGATCCAGGCGTTCTTGAGCACGCTCTTGGCGAAAGTTCCATAGTCCTTTTCGCCGCCGAGCATGTCCATCGTCTTCTTGGTCGTCGCGATGTAATCCTCCGGCAGCGCCCGCGAATCCGTCCGTGGATAGGTGAGCACCTTGTGGCGTTCGTACAGCGCCTGAGCCAGCGAAAGCGTCATCTTGGCCGAGAAGCCGAATCGCCCGTTGGCTTCGCGCTGCAGGCTCGTCAGATCGAAGAGCAGTGGAGAAAGCTGCGTCGACGGCCGGATCTCCTCGGTGACTTCCCCGGTTTTGCCCTGGCATGCGGCGACGATGGCGTCCGCCACCTCCTGCGACCAGAGACGCTCCGGCTTGCGCTCTGCGTCGTCATCCTTGCGGAATTCTGGGTCGAGCCAGCGGCCGGCGTATTCTCCCGCCTCGACCTTGAATCGCCCGTGCACCTCCCAGTAGGGCTTGGGAGTGAAGCCCCTGATCCGTTGCTCCCGCTCGACCAGAATCGCCAGGGTCGGCGTCTGCACGCGCCCAACCGTCGTCAGGTAGAACCCGCCCTCCTTGGAATTGAAGGCCGTCATCGCGCGCGTGCCGTTGATGCCGATCAGCCAATCCGCCTCGGAACGGCACTTGGCGGCGTCCGCGAGCGGAAGCATCTGCTCGTTCGAGCGCAGTGTCTCGAATCCTTCGCGTATCGAGGCGGGCGTCATCGACTGAAGCCACAGGCGCTCGATCGGCTTCTTGATGTGAGAATGCTGGACGATGTAGCGGAAGATGAGCTCGCCTTCGCGGCCCGCGTCGCAGGCGTTGATAAGGCCGGTCACGTCCTTTCGCTTCATCAGGCGCAGGAGGAGGTTCAGGCGCTCCTCGTTCCGCTCGATTGGCGCCAAGTCGAAATGCGGAGGAACGAGAGGCAGGTGCTCGAATGACCACTTGCCGCGCTTGACGTCGTACTGCTCCGGAACCGCCAGCTCGAGGAGGTGGCCGACGGCAGACGTGAGAACGTA
>DATLWQ010000060.1:0-1725 GCA_035576225.1 Fimbriimonadaceae bacterium
GTCACCGTGCGTGTGCCGTCAGTTACTGTATGGATACGGGCGACTTTCCTTGCGCCGGGCCCAGCATTGTTGATGTTGGTGTACCAAGAGATCGTTATTGTTCGGCCGTTCGGCATTGAAACGCCGACGAGCCGATTCTCTGTCGTGGTTCCGTTGTTCCTAACGGTATCAATGGTCGGCGAACCATCGTATGTATAAGTCGTGCGGTTGCCGTACCTATCCTGCAGCCACGTGACCTTGAGGACGTTGCTGGGCTCGGGAGTCGCGGTCGGGTCGTACCAAGGACGCACGCCGCCGTTCGTGTAAGCGCCCTCCTTTTCGTACTGGTAGATCGTGCCCTCAGGTGTGAGAACCTGGTTGCTGACCAAGATCCACTCCGTGCCGTTTGCGGTCTCGATCTTCTCATACACCGGGTTGTATAGGTTCTTGTCCCACGCCGGAGACGTAATGATCCCGTCGACGTCGCGCTGGACCGTCTCTTCCTGTCCAGATGCATCCGTGACCACCATCCCGGAGACCGGGCTCACAGAGGAGTTCGGGTCGCCCTCCGGGGTCGATTTCTGCCTGATCCTGGTGGGTGTGCTGCGGACCGGCGCTCCGCCCGACTTCAGTTCGGCGCCAGCCGTCGTCCGCAGGTCGACGCTCATGTTCCACCCGTAGCCGAACGGGCCCTCGTCGCGCTCCGCGTTGGCGGAGTAGGATCGCGAGAAGTTGATAGGGATGCCGTAGCCGCCCTCGAAACTGAGGTCCGTCGCCGAAAGCGTAAAGTCGCCCGTGCGCATGTTGACGCCTTTGTAGTAGATGTCGAACTTGTTCTTGCCGCCGTAATACGGGTTAGGCGCAGAGAACCTGCCGGAGAACGTCTCAAGTTCCTTCGCGGTCAGCGCCCGCGACTTAGGCTGCTCGATCTTGTGCTCGCGCTTCTGCGGCTTGTTCGGGTCGAACGCGAAGACGTTGTACGGGAAGCAAAGGCTGGTTGTGCCGAACACCATCAGGGTGGCGGCGACCTTCATCCATACTGACTGCTTGAGGTGGGTGATCATTTTCCTTGTTGTCTCCTAAGATAGGCGTCGAGGTCGAGCGTAAGAACGTTTGCTGAAAACTTGGCGGTGCCGTCTTCGGGCACCATAACGGTCCGCTTCGTCTTGAACAGCGGATCGTAGAAGAGGATAGAGTCGTCCGTCGTCTCGAGGACGAGAACGTAGTGGTTCATGTTGAGCCAGAAGAGCGGCTTCTGCGCCGCCTTAAAGTCGTTCCAGTTGAGGCTATAGCCCTTAGCGGTCATCCCGAACTTGGCAAGGCCGTCGATAAGGCCCTTCATGGTCGTGCCGTCCACGGTCGTGCCGCACGCCTCGAATATCTGATCCTCCGTGATGGAGCGGTCGCCGAGCGACTGGAAGAGGTATAGCGCCGCTCGCGGCCCACATTTCGCCATATCGATATGGCGAAGCCTCTCCTGCTCGTCGTACGCCCTCTGAAAGGCCGCTTCGAACTCGTCAGTCCTCTTCGGTTCGAGCCTCTTGAGCCTGTTGAGCACGCCTTGGATGAGAGGGCTGGAGGGCCTCTCCTTCAGGAACTTCAGGTACTCCGCGATCGCCTCCTTCTTTTTGCCGTCGGCTTGCAGGCAGACGATCGCCTGGTACGCGGCCTGGTCGTCCAGTTTGCCGAAGTCCGGGCTGGACACGCCTGTTCCAGAGTAGTCCTTTTCAATGTTGACGAAGGTCT
>DATLWQ010000061.1:0-13495 GCA_035576225.1 Fimbriimonadaceae bacterium
CGGGATCACTTACCGCGCCGAAGACTTGGCCCGTGGCACTCAGGCCATCGTCAACGAACTCGCGCCGACCGGGTCGGAGCGAATGCCGAACGGCGACATCGACTTTCGCGGGATCGGACCCGAGCAGGGGCTGCGCCTGCGGCACCAGTTCACTCGTGAGGCGCGCACGCTGCAGCGGATCCGCATTCCACGCGTGCCGCAGTACCGCAGCGTGTTCCACCAGCACCAGACCGCGTACTACGCGACCGACCTGATCGCGGGTGCGGTGCCACTGACCGAGGTCATCGGCGACGATCGGCTTGAAGCAGATTTCGTCCAGCGCCTTCTCGAGATGCTCCTGGAGACGCTGGACTCGGTGCACAGGCAGGGCATGCTGCACCTGGACGTGCGTCCCTCCAACATCCTGCTGGGGCCCCGCGACGAGCCGTTCTTGGTCGACTTCGGTCAGGCGCGCCAATGGCACAGCGACCTGACCGAAAAGACTTCCTCGGACTATGCGCCACTGGAGCAGGTGACCGAGGGCGGCAGACGATCGGCGGCCACCGATTTGTACAGCCTTGGGGCGACAATCTATACACTCCTGACAGGCTCCGCTCCGACTTCGCCGGAAGCACGGCTCTCCGGCGTCCCGCTGATCGCGGTGTCGTCGGTGCGTCCTGACGTCTCCGACGCGCTGGCCCAGGCGACGACTTGGATGCTCGAGGTCTACCCCGAGGCCCGACCGCAGTCGGCGCAGGAGGTGCTTAAGATGCTCCAGGCCGATGACGCCGACAAAGAGGACGGCGACAGAATCCGCGAACTGGACGCCAAGCGCAGACGGCTCCAGCAGTTCCGCTTCGACCCGATGCAGTGTCCTTCGTGCGGCGAGGTGATGGTCTCACCGCAGCCGCTCGGCCACGATGTGTGCCCCGTCTGCCAGGAAGGAAAGATCCGAAAGAGGAAGATCGCCGACCGTACGTGTCCGAGTTGCAGCGGTGGCGTGCTCGTCGAGGTCGCCAACACAGGACCGCTCCGATACTGTCCGAACTGCAACATGGGCAGAATGCGGGAGAGGCGAAAGTTCTACCGACCGACGGGCCAGTACGTGTGCGACACTTGTGACTTCTTGCTTTGCGACCGAGGAGGGACAGCGATCGACGGCGAGGGAGAACAGAAGAGTTGGGACGAGTGGAGAGAGCAGTCAGGCAGGAGTACGCGCGTGGTCGTCTGCGACACGTGCGACGCGCAGTTCGACGTACAGCGCGACGGTCGGTGGCTGCGCAAGACCGACGACCTGCAGGGAGACGGCTGGACGAGGCTCTATCCGGAAGAATGGGCGAAGGTCGCGGCGGGCTTGGCGCCCGACGCTGGCAACGCCGACTGTGACGCGTGCGGCGCCGACTTTTTTATGGACAAGCGCTCGATCACACTGCTCGACGACCCTGTGAACGACCCTTACGGCTTTGCAGGTCACTACGCGGGCGAACTCCTCTCGGTGCGCCAGTTGCCTTTCGTCGCGGTGGGCAAGGAGTCGGGGCGCCCGGGGCTGGTGTGCAAGTCGTGTGGTACCGAGTTCGACGAGCACGGCGGAAAATATAGACTTGTGCGCAGCGCGAACAGGAACTTCCGTTCGCAGATCGGGGAGGCGTACTCGCTGCACGACTGGCACCGGATGGCGCAGGACCTGCCCAAGACGGGGGAGGAGGAGACCATCGAGGCGGACATGGCGAGCGCGGTGCGCGCGGCCTACGTCTCTGGCGAGATCGACTTCGACCCGCGCACGCCGGACGTCGTCTGGCGCGGCGAGGCACGTGAGGAGGGCAAAAGGCCGAAGAGGCTGGTCGTATTCAAGGACTCGATCGTGTTCGGCGGGCTGTGGGGGCGGCGCGTGGAGCCGATGCAGGACGTGCTGACCGTGCACGAGGACGGAGGTACGGTCGTGCTGACGCTGGTGGAGGGCGAGGACTGGAACCTTCACGTTGCGCCAGTCACGATGACGGTGCGTCTGGCATCTGGGAACGCGACCGCGCACCTTTGCGGACGAGAACTCGCCGAGCGGATCTCTGCGCTGCGTGCGCGCGCATCTAGCGGTGTCTGACGGGGGTCGCTGGCAGCCCTAGCCCGTCCGTCGGCGCTTTGGTGGTCAGGCGCAAGAGTCGGACGAGAACGACCTTGATCGAGCCAGCGAGCGGGAAAGAGATCAGCATTCCGGGCAGGCCAAAGAGAGCGCCGCCGCTGAAGACCACGAACATCGAGACGAGGGGGTGAAGGTCGACGGCCTTTCCTACGAGGTTGGGATATACCAAAGTGTCGAAAGTAAAGTGGAAGACGAGATAGATCGCCGCTACCAGGCCGGCGAACGCCCAAGGCGAGCCCATGTGCATGAGCCAGTCTCCCGATTGGCCGCTGAAACCGGTCACGACGAAGATCGTGAGCGCGTTCATCGCCGGGCCGAGGTACGGCACGAGGTAGAGCGCTCCGGCAAGGATCCCGAGAAGGATCGCATAGGGAACGCCGAGGATGCTGAACAAGAGCGACATCAGCAGCATGTAGATGCCGACGGCAGTCAGCATTCCGCGAAGATAGCGCTTGAACACGTCGCCGATGTCTGCGATGATCGAGACCGTCTCGGACCGGATGGAGGGCGGCACCCACGACGTCCACCTGGATCGGAACCGCTCGAGGTCGAGCAGAATCATGAACACGAAGACCGGCGTGAACAGGAGGAGGAAGAGCTGCGACGCTGCGCCACCGATCAGACTTAGAAAACCATTGAAGAAGTTCGTGACGATGTTCGCCAGTTCGTTCCGGCGCGGCTCGATGTACTGGCTGACAAACTCCCGGCGGTTGTCCGGGAGCCCAAACCGCCGTAGAGCCGGCGCGGCCTCCTGGAACGCGCCGTCGACCCATCCGACCGGGCCCGGAGGCTTGGCACGGATCGCGGGGTTCCACCGCAGGAAGAAGTTGTCGTTGGCGTTCTCCTCGGCGAGTTTGTTCGTGAGGGTCTGGACAGAGCCCTGGAACTCGCCCAACTGGCCGTTGACGCGCGGTATGGCGTACACCAGGAACGCGCCAGAGAGCACGAAGAACGCCAGTGTGATGGTGACGACGGCCGTGCGGCGCGAGAATCCGCGCAGACGGAGCTTTCTGACGACCGGCTCAAGGATGACGGCGATGAGCCAGGCAAGGACGAAGGGCAGGAGGATGCTACGGACGGCGTAGAGGAACGCGACAATGACCGCGACCAGGGCTACCCAGACGAGAACACGCCACCTGGCCATGGCGGAATCGCTCGGCTACGCCCCGACGTCCTCGGATCCGCCGCGCGAGCCCCGCTTCGCCTTCTGTTCCGCGTACCAGTCCTCGGTCTTCGACTTCAGTTCCTTCAGTCTCGTACCGAGTTCTTCTCGCGTTTCAGACCCCGACTTGGGCGCAAACAGCACTCCGGCCACCGCACCCAGCAACGCACCGAGTCCAAAACCGGCCAACAAGTACACCAAAACGTTTCTGTCTTCTGATTGACTCATAGTCTATTTCTCCGAAAGATCCTTCCGGGGAAGCGATCGTTGCCGCCTCTTGGTTAAGTATGCCCTAAAGATTCGCGTCGCGACGAAAGAAAGGACCGGTAGCCAGCCCTTGCCCCTGGCTTTCTTAACAGCATCGAAGATCGCCTTGAACGTGTCGTCCGGCGCATTGTTGAGCGAGGCTTGAACCTGCTCTAACCGGCGCTCCTGGTCGTCAAGCCTGCTATTGAGCGTGTCGAGCCCTTTGGAGAGTCCCTTGATCTCCCTTCGAAGGTCGCGCAGCCTGAGTGAAGTGACGAAGAACGCCGCCAGGACTACGAAAACCAAGGCGACTAGAAACCAGATGACGAACGGTGCCCCACTCATACTTCCTGCTTGATCCTTCCGCCTGCGACGACCGTGTCGCCGACGTAGGCGACGGCAATCTGTCCGGGCGTAACCGCG
Source organism: Fimbriimonadaceae bacterium (assembly GCA_035576225.1). GTDB lineage: Bacteria > Armatimonadota > Fimbriimonadia > Fimbriimonadales > Fimbriimonadaceae > JADFMN01. The sequence goes on from DATLWQ010000061.1 coordinate 3,948, forward strand.
TGGACTGGTTCGTCGAAGACGATCTCCACGTCTGGCACGGCCCTAAAGACCGCACTGCGCGCGTCCATGTTATAGCGTACCTTCGCCTCGACCTTTAGCGGGAGTTGCGACGGCCCGACCGCGCTCCACACGACTTGCTCAAGTGGAACCTCCCTCCTCAGAAGATCTCTCTTGTCGCCGACGACGACTTTGTTCACTTTGGGCTCGACCTTGACCACGTAGAGCGGCTTGCCGGCCGCTATGCCAAGGCCGCGACGCTGCCCGACCGTGAAGCCTGCGACACCGTCGTGCTCACCGATCGTGCGGCCGCTGGTGTCGACGAGTTCGCCCTTCTCGAACATCTCGGGGCTCGTTTTCCTGAGGAACTCCCGATAGCCGCCAGCCTCGCTGACGAAGCATATCTCCTGGCTGTCGGGCTTGAGCGCGACCGGCAGGCCAAACTCCTTCGCCAGGCGGCGTGTCTCCGCCTTGTCCTGGAGATCGCCGAGCGGGAACATCGTGCTGGAGAGTTGCTCCTGTGTCAGAGCGTAGAGCGCGTAACTCTGGTCCTTGCCCTTGCCGCGTGCACGCTTGAGAAGACTGCGACCCGTCGCCTCGTCCCTCTCGATCCGCGCGTAGTGTCCGGTCGCGAGCACGGTGCATCCGAGTTCGCGCGCCTTGGCCATAAGTTCGTTGAACTTGACGTCCTTGTTGCACGTGACACAGGGGTTAGGCGTACGGCCGGCGGCATATTCGGCGACGAACTCGTCGATGACCGCCTGCCGAAAGTGGTCTTTGAAGTTGACGACGTAATGGGGAATATCGAGTATGCGTGCGACGCGCCGGGCATCCTCGACTGCGCCGAGCGAACAACAGCCCGCGTGCCTCGGGTCGCGCTGGCTCTCCTGCCAGATCTGCATCGTGACGCCGACGACATCGTAGCCTTCCCTCTTGAGGAGAGCGGCGACGACGCTGCTGTCGACCCCGCCCGACATCGCGACACAGACTGTTGGGAGCCGGTCTGACACTACTTCCTGAGGAGTTCGATGTACGGGGAGTTCCGAAGCGTCGCGTCGAGCCGGTACATGCTCACAGCCTTCGGCTCCTGTCCTTCCGCGTAGACGATGAACGTCGGGGTCGACGCGATGCGATAGTTGCGGGCAGCATCGATGTCGTCAGCGACTTTTTGGAGCAGGTTCTTCGCGTGAGTCGACTCTTCGTCGTTCACCGGATTGAACAGCGAGACGATCTCTTTCCGCGACAGGCCGGCGTCGGTCGCCGTGGCGACGAGGCCCTCCATCGTCTTGATGCGCTCTGTGTTCTCCTTCTCCATGATCGTGTGCAGATACTTCCAGAAGATGCCTTTCTCGGCCGCCAACTGGCCGATCAGTGCGGCGTTCGCTGAAGTTTCGTGCCCCGGCTGTCCTATCAGTGGGAAGTTGCGGTAGGCGACCCGGAGCCTTCCTCCGAAGTCTGAGTAGAGCGACTCCACGGTGGCGTACATGCCGCGACAAGACGGACAGTTCATGTCGGCGAACTCGATGAGCGTCACCTTCGCGTCAGCGTTGCCTTTCACCTTCGCCTGCTGTGGGAGCGCGTCCTCGAGTTGGACGCTCTTCGCGCTGACGAGAAGCACTCCGAAGTCGAGTTCCTTTTGGCGGTTGTGCACGACGACCGCGCCGATCCCGAGCGCCAGGAGGAACGAAGCGCCGGTGATCGGGAGCCCCATACGGCGGTCGGCTACGTCTGGCGCATCCGATTGGAACAGCGCCGCGTGCGCGATCGTGAGGAGGATCAAGGTCGCGAACGACGAAAGGCACCAAATGCACGTCGCGTGGATCATCGAGATCGAGATGAATGTGAGGAAGATGCTGTAGAGCAGGCCGATCGCGCTGGCTATGAAACCGAAGAGTCGGAATTTCGCCCACCAGTCGACCGACATCGAACGTCCGACGGCCAGGGCAAAGATCAGAACATAACCGAGGAGGCCGATGTAGGCGACGTGGATGCCACCGAGTTCCGACCACGGAGAACTCTGGACCTGGACGCAGCCCATGGACTCACCGCACGGAAGTTCAAGGTTCTTCCAAGTAGTGTAAGACAGGACTCCCGAAATGAAGAGGCCTGCGGCACTGAGCAAAGTGATTATGCGGTTGGTCCAGACAGACACTTGTTCATTATACGTCCGCGGGCCCGGCTCAATGTGAGGCCGGCGAGACGTCCTCCTGGTAGACTCTTGGCCCGCCAATCGGACGTGCCAGTATGTCCAACGTCGTCCTCCTCAAGTCCAGTTCCAAACCTCGCAAAGTCGGTGAAAAAACCTCCCGAGGCACCTTCTTTGTGCAGACCTGGGGGTGCCAGATGAACGAGGAGGACAGTGAGCAGATGGCCCTGTATATGCAGGGATTGGGGTTCAAACCTGCACAGAGCCCCGGCGAGGCGCACGTCGTCCTCCTGAACACCTGTAGCGTCCGGCGCAAGCCTGAGGAGAAGGCGTTTTCCTTCCTTGGGGAACTCAAGAAGTTCAAGGAGGCGAGACCGGAGATGCTGATCGGAGTCGCCGGCTGCATGGCACAGTTGCGCGCAGACGAGATCAAGAGGCGCAACCCCCACGTGGACTTCGTCGTCGGCACGGCGCAGGTCTCGAACATCCCGTCGATCATAGAGGAACTGCTACAGGAAAAGAAGTTTGCGAAGCGTCTCGACCTTCCGCCGCGCCGGGGAGCCGTGGTGACGGACGTGCCGCAACGCAACATTGATCGCAGTGGGAAACTCAAAGCGTTCGTTCCGATCCAGTACGGGTGTGACAAGTTCTGCACTTTTTGCATCGTGCCGACGACGCGCGGTCGCGAGCGGTCGCGACCGACCGAGCACATCGTGCAGGAAGTGAGACGGCTCGCAGAACTGGGGACGAAAGAAGTGACGCTGCTCGGCCAGACCGTCAACTCCTATGGCAAGAACCTCGCTGAGGGGCGCGTTCCATTCTCGCAATTGTTGCGGCTGCTCGCAGGAGTGCCCGGGATCGAACGCATCCGTTACACGTCGCCCTATCCGCGCGACTTTCGCACCGACCTGATTGAGACAATACGAGACGTACCGCAAGTGATGGAGCACTGCCACATGCCACTGCAGGCGGGCAACGACGCCCTGCTCAAACGAATGAAGCGGCTGTACACAGTCGAGTCGTTCGGCGAGATCGTTGACGAACTGCGCGCAGCAGTGCCGTGGATCGGGCTGACGACCGACATCATCGTCGGCTTCCCTGGCGAGACTGAGGAGGAGTTCGAGGGCACGCTCGACGTCGTGCGACGGACGCGGTTCGACGGCGCGTACATGTTCCGCTACTCGCCACGACCGGGAACGCCCGCCGCAGAAATGGAGCAAGTGCCCAAAGCCACCTCCAAGGCGCGGCTCGAAAAACTGATCGAGGTGCAGACTGAGATTTCTGTCGAGCGCAACCAAGAGCAGGTGGGCAAAGTGTTCGAAGTGCTCGTCGAGGGACCCTCTCCCAAGGACGCAGCGATGCTGCAGGGGTACACGCGGTGCTTTCGAATGGTCCACTTCCCCTGCGACGCGCACCGACTCAAAGGCGAAACGGTGGGTGTCAGGGCCGAAAGCGGGCACCTGTGGGGCCTTCGCGGCACGCTTGCATAGCCGAAGTGGAAGGGGATAGACTCTCGATCCGCCCGCATGCCGGGTGCAGAGGTATCGAAGATGTATATGGTCGTTTCGAAGTGGGCCCCGAAGAAGGGCCGCGAGGATGAATGGCGAGCGCGCTCTGCAGAGGCACGAAAGACGCTGACCGCCATCCCAGGCGTCGAGTTCATGAACCGGTTTATGAACGAGGACGGACACGTGGTCGTGTCGATGGGCTACACGGACAAGCCGACGTACGATCGGCTCGTGCAGAACGAGAACGGCGCGGTCGCAAAGTTCATGGCCGAGTCGAACATCGAAGACGCTGCCGACTGGATCTCCTCCGAGCGCGGCGAGTCAGTCGACTAGCCGTCGATGCTCCTGGCTGCACTAGCCCTGCTTCAGCAAGGGCCGCTTGAGTTCGCCTACACGGACGTCACTTGCATCGGCTATGAGGAAGGCGTCTGCAGGCGAGACCCGAGCGATGTGATCCTTGTGGACGGCGTCTACTACGTCTGGTACACGAAGGTCGTGCAGGGCGCGCTGCTCTATCCGTCGGGGTATGACGGAACGGTCTGGTACGCGACGTCGCTCGACGGAACCGACTGGCGTGAGCAGGGGGAGGCGGTCGCGCGGGGAGGCAAAGGCGCCTGGGACGAGCAGTCGGTGTTTACGCCCAACATCCTGCCGTTCGGTGGGCGTTACTACCTCTATTTCACGGCTGTTACCAAGCCGTTCTCAAACTCCGGCCCGATGATCACTCGAACGGCGATCGGCGTGGCTTCGGCGGACTCACCGCGCGGGCCGTGGACCAAGTCTGCGCAAAACCCTGTGCTCGAGCCGAGTTGGGACTTCAACGAATTCGACTCTTCACGGGTGGACGACGCGTGCCTTTTGGTACGCGGTCGAACCATCTATCTCTACTACAAGGGGCGCGCGTGGAACCGCTCTCCGGGGCAGACGATGATGGGCGTGGCACGCTCCTCATCGCCGACGGGGCCTTTTGTGAAGTACTCGGGAAACCCGGTCGTGCGCGGCGGACACGAAGCGATGGTGTGGCCCGCGCACGGAGGCGTCATGTCGCTGCATTCTGCGGCCGGGGAGGCTGGGAGGACACTCCAGTTTTCCCCCGACGGGCTCCACTTCGAGAGAGTCTCCGACCAGACCAAGTTCCCGATGGCACCGGGCGCGTTTCGACAAGAGGACGGCCTGGCCTGGGGCGTTTCGATGCGCGGAGGGCAGCACCCGTATCTCGTACGCTTCGACGTGACACGCGGGTAGGAAAGGGCGCGAAATTTCAATTTCCGTCAGGGCGTCAGCGATAAGGCCGACACGACGTTCGGCCCATCCCGACCCAGTTCTGGCGCAGGCTGGAACTGCGCTTTGCGCGGGAGGATTGTACAGAACATGTCACTACAACTCGGAGACCTCGTTCCTGACTTCACGCAGGACTCAACCGCAGGGCCCATCGACTTCCACAAGTACATCGAAGGCAAGTGGGCCGTTCTCTTTTCGCACCCCGAGGACTTCACCCCGGTCTGCACGACCGAACTCGGCCAAGTCGCCAAACTCAAGCCGGAGTTCGACAAGCGCGGCGTAGCCGTCGTCGGACTCAGTTGCGACTCGTTGGCTGACCACAAGAAGTGGATCGGTGACATCGAGGAGACGCAGGGCACGGCCCTGAACTTCCCTCTGCTCGCGGACGAGAACCGCAAGGTCGCAAACCTCTACGGAATGCTGCACCCCAAGGCCGACAACACGTCCACGGTGCGGTCGGTGTTCGTCATCGACCCGAACAAGAAACTTCGCCTGTCGCTGACCTATCCTGCGCCGACGGGCCGCAACTTCGACGAGATCCTGCGCGTGATCGACTCGCTGCAACTCACGGACAAGTACAAAGTCGCCACTCCGGTGGACTGGAAGCAGGGCGACGACGTCGTCATCCTTCCGTCGGTGAACAACGACACGGCAAAGACGCTGTTCCCGGACGGTTGGAAAGAACAGAAGCCGTACCTGCGCGTCACGAAGCAGCCTGGAAAGACGCCCGTCGGCGTCTGAGCCTGCGCCGACCCCGGGGCCCCTCTTCCGTTCGGTGGAGGGGCTCTTCGTATGCGCGGCATCGTGCCCGGAAGCGCCCGGGGCGTTCGGTACCCTTCGGCCGATGTCGCTGAAAGACGTCCCGATCGGCCCGAACGCTCCCGACGAGTTCAACGTGATCATCGAGATCCCGCGGTTCAGTTCGAACAAGTACGAACTGGATCCTGAGTTGGGCGTAATGAGGCTCGACCGTGTGCTGTACTCGCCGCTGCACTACCCGTGGGACTACGGCCTTGTGCCACAGACCAAGTACCTGGACGGAGACCCGGTGGACGCGCTCGTGCTGGTCTCTCACCCAACGTTCCCAGGCGTCGTCGTGGACTGCAAACCGATCGGCGTCATGCAGATGGAGGACGGCGGAAAGCCGGACGAGAAACTGCTCTGTGTCGCCTCGAAGGATCCACGTTTCGGCTACAGGAAGACCATGGAGGAACTCAACCAGCACACACTGATCGAGATCACTCACTTCTTCGAAGTCTACAAGCAGTTGGAGGCGACCGACGTCAACATCAAGGGCTGGAAGGGGCGAGACGCCGCGATCGAGATCATCGAGAAGTTCCGAACCGACAGATAGGCGGCCCTCACCCCCTCTCTGGCCCTCCCCCAAGGGGGAGGGAACGCTCTAGTTCGAGCACTCTTTTGCTAGGCGATAGAGGACGTGAGCGTAGATGCGGGCCATCTTGTTCAGGTGCTCGACCTTGAGCCTCTCGTCCGTCTCGTGCGCAGGGCCGTCGCCGGGCCAACCGGTTCCGATGCTGACCGTGTTCGGGACCGCGCGCGCGTACGTGCCGCCGCCCATGACGCCCGGCTCTTTCTTCTCTCCCGTCTCCTGCTCGTAGACCTCACAGACGATGCGCACCATTGGGTGCTCGAGCGGGAAATAGAGAGACGGGCTGTCCTCCATCGACTCCAGCCGGAAACCCTGACCCAACTTTGCCATCTTCTTTTCGCACCGGGCCTTCATGTCGTCGCCCTTCCAAACGACCGGGTATCGAACGTTCAGCAGGAAACGTACGCTGTTCGCGTCTGATGAGATGACACCGAGGTTGCAACTGAGCGCCCCGGAGACCTCGTCGGCACCCTCGATCCCGACTCCTTCACCTTGGGTCTGTGGAATCTTGAACAGCGCGTCGAACGCCTGCTGATCGGGCAACGGCGTGACCTCTCGCAAGAACCGGAGCGCCCTTATCGCAGCGCTGTCGCCGTAGTAGGGCGTCGAGCCGTGTGCCGCCTTGCCGTGCGCTTGAACCGTCAAGACGTCGCCTTCCCAAGCCGCTGTGAGGTTCTTGTCCCAGCCGTCGGCGATCTTGGACTCGACATGGGTGCGCGCCGCCTCGCCGACCCGCACCTTGGCAGTACAAGAATCGATCACAATGTTCGGTCGCTGACCACCTTCGATGCTCAGGAGTTCGACGTCGCCCTTTGGGCGTGGAGCGACCACGACCAGGTTGGCGATGCCCTTTTCGGCGTGGTACAGCGGCCATCCGCTGTCTGGCGCGACGCCGAAGGTCGGCGCCTCTTCGGTCTTCATGTACCGTTCGACGCACTGGAAGCCCGACTCCTCGTTGCAACCGAAGACCGAGCGCATTCGCACTGGCACGTCCGGCCAGCAAGCCTGGATCGCGCGCATCGCGAAGAAGGAGGCCATCGTGGGGCCCTTGTCGTCTACCGCTCCGCGAGCATAGACGTAGCCCTCGTCCACCTCGGCGCCGAACGGCTCGTGCTTCCATCCTGGGCCGACGGGCACGACATCGAGGTGCCCAAGCGACATGACCATCTTTTCACCGCCACCGAACTCCGCAAAGCCGCAGAACCCTTCGAGATCCTTCGTCGCCATGCCGGACTCCGACGAGAGGGACAGCATGAAGTCGAGCGCGTCCCGGTTGGCTTTGCCGAACGGAGCATTGGGCTGGGGATCGTCTTGGATGCTGGGGAACTGGAGGAGCCGCCTGTAGTCGGCAAGGAGGTCGGACTCGTGATCTTTCAGCCAGTCTTGGATGCTGGCGAGCAGTGCGTCGGGCATTGAAGCGAGGATACCGCTCCCCCAGAAACGGAAAAAGGCGCAGAAGGCCCGGGCGGCGTTGGGCCTTCATGCACCTGGTGTCAATGTTCCATCATTAGGTTCGGGCGAACCCGGTATCCGTGCGGGAATCTTTATGTTGGACACTCTGGCCGCCAAAGCACGATCGCTTTTCGAGGCGAAGTTCGGGGAGGCGCCGTCGATCATCGTCGCCGCTCCGGGCCGCGTCAACCTAATCGGCGAGCACACCGACTACAACGAGGGGTTCGTCTTTCCGGCTGCGATCGACCGCCATGTCGTGGTCGCCGCCTCAGTTTCGCCCGACGACTCAAAGGCGTGGTCGGACGGGTTTGACGAGCCTGCGGTCTTCGAGGCCCGGTCAGTGTCGGAGGTGAGCGGCTGGGCGAGGTTCCCCGCCGGCTGCGCCTGGACGTTGCTGAGTGAGGGCTCTGCGCCGTCGGAGATCAACGCGGTTATAGTCTCGAACCTGCCTGCCGGGTCAGGGCTCAGTAGCAGCGCGGCGATGGAACTTGCGTTCCTGACCGTTTGGAACGATCTGGACACGCTAGGGTTCGATCCGCTCAGGCTGGCGCTGCTCGGGCAACAGTGCGAGCACAAGTACGTCGGCGTGCAGTGCGGCGTGATGGACCAGATGGCGAGCGCGCTGGGCAAAGAGGGGCGGGCGATGCTGATCGATACGCGATCGCTGGAGGTCTCCTACCGAACACTGCCCGACGATCTCTGCATCGTCGTATGCGACACGGGGGCGCCCCGTACCCTGGCAGGCTCCAAGTACAACGAGCGTCTAGCCGAGTGCCGCGAGGCCTGTAAGCTGCTTGGTGTACGCGCATTAAGGGACGCTACATCGGACATGGTCGATGGAACCTTGCTGGAGGGTCACCCAGTCATACAGAAACGCGCCCGCCACGTAGTTACCGAAAACCGGAGGTGCGGACAGTTCGCGCAAGCCCTCCAGGCGGGGGACGCGGCGCGCATCAGGAGCTTGATGTCTGAAAGCCACGAGAGCCTAAAGAACGACTACGAGGTCAGCAGCCTAGAACTGGACGCCATGACCGAGGCCGGAGGGAACGCTCCCGGCTGCGTCGGCGTCAGGATGACTGGGGCGGGCTTCGGCGGATCCTGTGTCGCGCTGGTCAGGCGGCCTGAGGCAGGCGAGTTCGTCGAGATCGCCAGGAGGGGCTATCTGGAGCGGGTTCCAGGCGGCTCACCGGCGTTCTTGACCTGCGAACCGGCCCAAGGAGCGGCCCAAATTTGAACCTGTTTGAACCTATTTCGGAGATTTTTCATTGATTTCGGCAGAGTCATCTCAAATCGCGACCTTCCTGTGGAATCTAAGAGACAGGCGGCAAATCGAGTCTTGAGAGCGAGGGATGGGTTATATGGCAATGCCTGGTACTGGAAGAACTAACGAATCGTCCCGCGGTGTGCGTCTCACACCGACGGAAGTCAAAGTCTTGAGCCTTATCGCTCAAGGTCACAGCAGCAAGGAAGCGGCTGACCGATTAGTCGTGTCGAAGCGGACCGTAGATTTCCACTTGGCGAACATCTACGACAAACTTCAAGTGAACAACCGAGTGCAAGCGCTCCGAGCGGCGACCCGCCTGGGTCTGATCCCGTTCGAGCCTTTCTTCGGCCACACGCACGGCGACGCGTAAGGTTCTCCTCACAATCTCAGGGCGGTATGTGGGCCTCGTCTAACGACGAGGCCCGCGCTTTTTAATCTGGGCCAAAATGTCGTCGTGACGCGGGTGGGCAGGATTTTAGAGAGGGCGCTCGGGTGGCTCTATCCCGAGCG
>DATLWQ010000062.1:0-5558 GCA_035576225.1 Fimbriimonadaceae bacterium
GTTACGCAACTCCACAACGCCAATCCAAGCGTTCACTGGCGAACTTTGCAGATCGGACAGAAGATCAACATCCCCGTCGCGAAGAGTGCAAATAAGAAGACGAGCGCTGGGGGAAAGCACACTGTCAAGAAGGGTGAGAACGACAACACGATCGCCAAGAAGTACAGCATTACCGTCTCGCAGTTGCACGAAGCGAACAAAGGCGTCAACTGGCGAACTTTGCAGATCGGGCAGAAGATCAACCTTCCTGGCGGTGCCGAAGACACCAGCGGCATTCAGGCGCTCAACACGGAGAAGGTGAAGGTCGCGGCTGGGGCGGCACACATCCGCACCGAGCCGAACACGAACTCAAGGGTCCGCACGACTGTCGACCAGGGAACGGTCGCCACGGTGCTGGACAAGCAAGGTGCCTGGTACGAACTGCGGTTCCCCAAGGGCACTGTCGGCTGGGTCAGGGGCGACCTCTTGGCCGAATACTACAGCCGGAGCGCTGCCGTCAAGAGCGTACGGTCAGGGGAGGCGGCAGCCCCCTCCGACTCCGACAAGGCGTCTGCGGTCGTCGACACGGCTGAGAGCCTTCTGGGTGTGCGCTATAAATGGGGCGGGACGAGCCGTGGCGGTGTCGACTGTTCGGGTCTGACCACCTACGCCTTTTCAAGAAACGGCATCACACTTCCGCGAACCTCGATCGAACAGTCGAAGATCGGCAAGCGCGTCGACAGGGAGGATCTGGAGCCAGGCGATCTCCTGTTCTTCATCACCGGGCGCAACACGCGGCGGATCAACCACGTCGGCCTCTACGTCGGCGACGGGAAGTTCATCCACGCGAGCAGTTTCCGCGGCCACGTACTGATATCTCCGCTCAGTGACTACGCACGCGACTATGCCGGCGCCCGCCGGGTCGCCGCGTTGCAAAAGAAGGAGACCGGCGAGAAGGCTGCGACCGTCGACTCGGACGAGCCGAAGGTCAGCGTCGAATCGCTCTTTCCATCCCGGTTCGTGTACGGCGAGGACAAGACCCTCAAGTAGTCAAGGGCTCGGCACAAGCCCCGCCGCGCTTGTTTCCCAGGTGCTGGATCGTCCAAAATATATGGGTCTGCCCCGGTGGAGTAGCGGTTAACTCGTCACTCTTTCACAGTGAAGATCGCGGGTTCGAATCCCGTCCGGGGTACCAAGGTCTTAGTCGCAAGTCGACAGCATGGCATCCAGTTACAGGTGTCGTGGATCTGGGTTCCATCATTGGCTGACCACGAAGTACGCCCTGGCCGCTGACGCTTGGTCAATAAGTTCAAATGTCTGTTGGCTTTCGTCAGGAGGATTGTCGAACCTCGATGCATAGAGGCCGTTTTTGTTACGGCCGTGGTCGTGGAGCCACACGAGTGCGGCCCGTGCCCTTTTCATGCGCGCGGCGTCTGGCACATAGGTCCAACTTTCGACGAGCAGGTGCGCGAAGCGTCCGACGTCCGCGAATCGGCCTTTGACCAGCCACTTCTTTTCGCTAGCGACCGCCATTCTCTCGGCATCGGCCGTGTAGGAATGTTCGCCGGTGATCTCTCCAAGTTCTGCGGCGGAACGGATCATGAGCGCTGTGTTGTACGACCACTTCGTGCGACCGATCTTCCCGGAAAGCGAGACGGAGTCCCAGAACAGATCGTCGGACGGGTCCTGGAGGTTCGCCTTCGTCCAGGAATAGAGGCTTCTTGCACTTTCTAGGAGCGCGTGCTCGCCGGTCAGGCGGTAGAGAGCAAGGCATGCGGCGACCGCCGGAGCGTTGGCGCACGTGTTCTTGCTCTGCTTCTTCTCTTCGCGCCAGTAGATTCCTCCACCGAGCCGGTCGTCCTGGCCGCTCAACACGAACTCTAGCGCACGACGCGCGTGCTTGAGGATTTTGGCGTCGTTCAACACCTGTGACGATTCCGTTAGGGCGAGCGCCATCCAAGCGTTGTCGTCGTAGTACCGGTCGCTCTGCTTCGGCATCGGCAGAACATCGTAGCCGGGGACAGGGCCGGCGGGATTCCAATAGGATTGGCATGCTCCGACGAACTGCCTCAGTTCCTTCTTCCACGCAGGGTCACTGCGTGCGGCGGCGTTCATTGCGCTTAGTAGCACGCCGACGCCCCAGTTGAACGCTGGCTGCTCCTGCGCGCCGTTACCGATGGCGTCGACGTAGCCGGGGATCTCCTGCGAGAAGAACTTCGTTCGGATCATTTGTAGGGTCTCCAAGCCCCACGCGCTGAAGTTGGGATCTTTCGGCACAGTCGTAAGCGCCATAAGTAGCGCAGCCAGCATCAGATGGAACCTTACCTTCGGCACACACCTGGCATTGCCGCGTATCAGGAATCTGAATGAACGTTGACGGTCACAATAGTCCCGCTACCGACCGTGCTGTTGACAAGTATCGTCCCTCCCATTCGCTCTACGAGTGTGCGGCAGATGGCGAGGCCAAGCCCCACGCCGCCGGCGCTCCTCGTTCTGGCGTCATCGACGCGATAGAACCGGTCAAAGAGGTGTGGCAAGTGTTCGGGGCTGATCCCTTCGCCAGTGTCCGAGACCGTCAAAACTACGTGACCGTCTGAGACTCTAGCGTCAAGATCGACCCGTCCGCCCTCGGGTGTGTGCCGCAGGGCGTTGGAGACGAGGTTGACTAAGACTCGCTCCATAGCGAGCGGATCGACCGTCGTTACGACCAAGTCCGCGTGGGCGGCGAGTTCGACGCCTGCACTCTTGGCCTGCGCCTCAAACGTCGTGCAGACGTCGTCGATGAGCGCTCCGAGGTCCACGCGCTGCGGCCGCAGTTCCAATTGTCCGGCGTCAGAACGCGATAGGAGCAACAAGTCATCGACCAAGTGGCTCATCGTGTCTGCCGCGCGGTCCGACTTGTGGAGCGCCTGCAGGCACTCTTCAAGAGTCGGATCGCCAGAGATGGCGAGGCTGGTGTTCGCTTTGATCGATGTCAGAGGAGTGCGTAGTTCGTGCGCAGCGTCAGCCGTGAACCGGCGCTGCGACTCGAACGACTTTTCAAGTCGTGCAAGCATTTTGTTAAACGACGTGGCGAGGCGGCCGAGTTCGTCCTTTGTCGCGACCGGAAGGCGCTGTGAAAGTGTGGATGCCTCGATCCTCTCAGACTCTCGTGCCATGTTCTCGACGGGCCGCAGCGCTTTGCGAGTCAGAAACATTCCACCGAGCGCTGCCATGATAAGAGCGAGGGGAGAGAGCGTCAGGAGGACCTCGTTGAGGGCTCGCAGTGCGTTGTCGACTCCGTCCTCGGGCCGAGCGACCTGAACGATTCCTGGTGAACGGCCAGGTTGTAACAATGGAAGCGTAATGACGCGCCAACGGCCGCCCCTCCACAATGAGTCCGAAGCCGACCAATTTCCGTCGACACCACTCTTGAGAGCAGCAAGATCGATCGCTCCCCCACCATCGGTCGAGTCCGAAGAGGATACGAACTGTCCGTCTTTAGTGTAGCGGTGGAGCACCACGGTCAACTTGAACTTGGAATCCTCCTCGCTAGAGCCCGAGTGCCGCCCCCTGCCATCGCGGACGCTCGGTGTTACCAAGGTACTGGAGGGCTGGACGGCAGACAGTTCCTCGAGGAGCGAGCCTCTGACGGTCGCGAGGTTCTGGCGGTCGAGGTCGTCCACCAAGCGGCGTCGAACGGTCTGCTGAACCGCGATCGCGGAGATCGCGAGGCTTCCCGCCAAGATCGCAGAGTTCCACAGAACGAGTTTGGTCCGGACCGAGAGCGGACTCAACTCTCGACCTCCGGACGCCGCAGAGAGTAGCCGAGGCCATGGACCGTGTGGATGAGGCGTGGCAGCCCACCGACCTCAGTCTTGAGTCTCAGGCGGCGAATCTGGACTTCGACGAGGTTGGAAAAACTGTCCTCGTTCCCCCACACGCGGTCGAGGATCGTGTCGCGAGTGAGGATGCGTCCTTCGTTGACAGCCAGCGCCTCAAGGAGCGCGTATTCGCGGCCGTTCAACACCACCTCCCGGCCATCGACGTAGACGCGCTTTTCCAGAGTGTTGACCTTGAGATGAGCGATCGTGAGGACGGGCGCCCGATGGACCTTGTCACGTCGCAGGAGCGCCTTGATGCGAGCACGGAGTTCTCCAAAGTCAAACGGCTTCGGCAGATAGTCGTCGGCACCGGCCTCGAGTCCTTGGATCCTGTCGCGCACCGCGTCTCTTGCGGTGAGCATCAGGATCGGCGTAAGGACCTTCGCCCGTCTCAACGCCCCGCAAACTTGGAATCCGTCCTGTCCCGGCAGCATGACGTCGAGGATGATCAGGTCGTACCGCTTCCCGATGGCCTCTTCCACGCCCTTAGTACCAGACGGACAGACCTGGACGAGGCACCCGTCCGCCTCGAGCCCGCGCTCGACAACGTCGCAGATCTCGGGGTCGTCTTCAACGAGCAGGATTCGTGTGGCCACCGCGTTCATTTTAATCCTGTTCACCTTCTGTTCATATAACTGGGCCATGATGTTCGTCGAGCGGGCGGGCCTTATGACTGCTTGCCCAGAAACCTGACGAGGAACAAGAAATGCTCTCAACCGTGATTCTGTATGCCATGTTGCAAGGCCGACCCGCACCGGCGGTGGACGTCCACTACACCAAAGGCCGTTCGGCCCGCGACATCCCCTTCGATTCTGCTGGAGGCAAGATCACGTTCAAGACACTGGTCAACGGCTCCGGTCCGTACTCCTTTATCCTGGACACCGGTATTCAGACGACGGCATTGGATTTGAGCGTGGCCAAGTCCCTTGGCCTTCGCGTAGATCGCACGTTCCAGATAGGCGGCGCCGGCGCTGGCACCGTGACTGCGGCCAAGGGTGCCGCGTACGAAGTTTCTTTGCCAGGGCTCCATTACACCGCTAAAGGCGGATGGATGGCGGACCTCAACAAAGTCATGCGATCGCCCGAGGGGCACGCCGTCGACGGCCTCATTGGCGGCGAAATGTTCGTATCGGCAGTGGTTCAAGTGGACTATCAGCACAAGATGCTCTCTTTCTTCGATCCTGCGACATATCATCACGAGGGAAAGGGTGCAGTCGTGCCTATCGAAGTCAAATTTAAGTCGATGTACGTCAAGGCAAGTTTCGAACTGGCGGGCCAGAAGTTGAACGGAACTTTCTTGATCGACACGGGAGACAGACTGGCGATCACGCTCAATACGCCGTTTGTCAGGGCGCACCATCTGATGACACCGGACACGCCGAAGATGGTGGTCGGAAGCGGCCTGGGAGGCATGGTCGAACACGGTGTCGCACGGCTCACCTCGTTGTCCCTCAATGGAGTCCAAGTCGGCAGTCCGTTCGTGACCCTTTCGATGGATCAAAAGGGTGCTTTCGCGAGCGATGACATCGACGGCCTGATCGGCGCAGACGTCCTCAAGAACTTCAAGGTCACGATCGACTATCCGGACCAGCGTCTGTACTTGGATCCTGCCGGAAAGCCGAGTTACTCGTTTGATGCCAGCGGTATGTTTCTCGAGTCGACGGGAAAGGACTTGAGGACTGTCTTTGTGGCTTCGTCATCACTGTCGATGCCAGC
>DATLWQ010000063.1:0-11894 GCA_035576225.1 Fimbriimonadaceae bacterium
GAGGGGCGAACTTCGCGGAGTCGGCGATGTACCTCGGCCCGTTTCTGTTGCTATTGATTGCCGGGCTTCGTAAGAGGGAGCAATGGTCGAAGGCGGGTGGCGTCGCGTGCGCCGGTGCGGTCGGTCTTCTGCTGGCGTTCGGGACTCCCCTCAACGCGGCGCTTTACTATTTGATGCCCGGGTGGTCTGCGACTGGGAGCCCGGGTCGTGCGATCGCGCTATTCGTCATCGCAGCGTGTGCGCTGGCAGGGATCGGCTGGCCCGCTGAGGAGGACAAGGAGTGGAGACGGCGGTCGATGGTATTTGGTGCCGTGGTAGCGATGCTGCTTGCTCTGGGCCTGCTGCTCGGCGGCGCAGTCAGCGCGTACTCGCCAGAAATGAACGAACTGTTGAGGGTCGCGCGGGCACAGTGCCTGTCTGCGGCGTTTCCGCTGTTGCTCCTCTGTCTTGTGCTGTGCGCCAGCATTGTGTACCTGTGGCAGAAGGGTCCCAAGTGGCTCGCCATCGGTGTCGTTTGCGTCGGCCAGT
Source organism: Fimbriimonadaceae bacterium (assembly GCA_035576225.1). GTDB lineage: Bacteria > Armatimonadota > Fimbriimonadia > Fimbriimonadales > Fimbriimonadaceae > JADFMN01. The sequence continues at coordinate 529 of DATLWQ010000063.1, forward strand.
TACTGGTGATCGGAACAGGTCTCATTCCGACGAGCGCAGTCCCGTTCCAGCGCGGTACTCCCGACCCCGCGCGCAGGGTCGCATTCGTCAACGACAACTGGGACTTGCGGATCGGCGTTCCGGTCAGCGTGCCTCCCAACGTCGGTGTGGAGATGGGCCTCTATGACGTCGCCGGGTACGACTCGTTGCTGGACAAGGACACCGTGAGGCATTTGCACGAGATCGACGGCCAGGATCCCGCGCCCCCCGCCAACGGGAACATGATGTTCATCAAGCCTGGGGCTGACACGGCCAAGTTAGCGGCTAGCGGAGTGACCGAGGTCTGGCGCCTGAGCGACTATTCGCTTGGCGCTGGCGGACAATTGATCAAAGAACCGGTGGTAGGGCCGGGCCGGGCATCGCTCGAAGGCGGGACGGCGAAGATCACCTATGACGGACCAACTTCGCAGACCGTGGAAACGCAGGGCGCCGGAACGCTTGTGGTGAGAGACAGGAAGATGGAAGGCTGGTCGGCGACGCTGGACGGGAAGCCAGCCACGATCGAAGGCACGCTTTGGCGCGATATCGAAGTACCGGCAGGTACGCACAAAGTGAGGTTTATTTACGTGCCGCCCGGGCTAATGGCAGGCTTGGGCCTTATGGGTCTGGCGATCTTAGCCTGCATCGGGCTAGGTTGGCGCCGTGGTGAGGCCTAGTATTGTTGATGGCGCCACCCTGGCATAGTTCTTGTAGAATAGAAGGCGGAGGTTGCTTTTTGATGCCAGGAAGGACAACGACCGACCCCGTGATTTCGCCTGGAATCATCGGGGATATCGAGGCTGCCGGGTCGTACTGCGTCGTGATCTACAACAACGACTACACCCCGTTCGACGAGGTGATAGCCGCACTCATGTACGCGACTGAGTGCGACATTCAGGAGGCTTCGCTCGAGGCCTGGGAGGCGCACACGTTCGGTTCAGCGAAGGTTCACTTTGCGCCGAGGTACGACTGCAAGCAGGTCGCGCGGATTATCTCCTCGATCGGCGTACGGGCAGAAGTGGTCCAGGAGGACGTCCAGTGAACGGCGAACCGCGCTTTTCCGGCACCGGGACTGTGTTGCCCGAGAGGGTCGGGCGCGAACTTGAGAAGAAGGGCGAAGGGTGGATCGTCACGGTCTACGACAACGAGAGCAACACGTACGAAGAGGTCATGACGGTGCTGATGCAGGCCACCTGCTGTACGAGCGAGGAAGCGTATATCGAGGCGTGGGAGATCGACCACTATGGCAAGTGCATCGTCCACCGCGCTTGCGAGTCTGAGTGCCGATCGGCCGCAGACATCATTGCGACGATAGGAATCTACGTCGAAGTCTCGCAAGAAGAGTAGCCTCCCCCCTTGTCCCTCCTTATCTGAGCCGGTCTAACGGGAACGGCGGACTGGCGATCGGTCGCGCCGCCAGCGAGAGCAACAGCGCCGGGTTGTCATCGGCCGCGATGCGGTTCGAACTGAGCGATCCGCAGGCTCGGCAACGGTGGACGATCGCCCACTCGCCGCCTTTGCGGACCCAGATCGCGACGGGCTCCATGACCGCGCCGCAGTCTGCCGACCGGTCGCCGGGCTCGATGTCGAGGTGCAGGCTGTACAGGCACCATGGGCAGTGGTTGCGGTGCGTCGTACCGCCTCCGCCCAAAGCGACCTGCTCGCCGCAGTTGGCGCAACGGAAGAAGCCTCTGGCTTCCGCCCTTGCGCCGGGCTTTATATTCCTGTGTCTATGTTTGTCTTTCTTCAAGCATCCTCTCGTGCCGACATGGCACGCAGGTCCAGGCGCACTTGTGCGCATTTGTAGATGGTGAATTGCGGACGCCCCAAGGGGCCGCCCGCCGAGCGCCGTTAGGCTTGAAGCGGGAGGCTCAGGGCTGGTTTATAGACAGTGGCTAGATTCATAGGCCTCCAGATCGTGATGATACCACGACTCGAATTACTCTTCAAGCGCGGTATGTAGGACCTGGTGTGCGTTCTTGACGAAGTGGACCGTCAAGCGCTTCTTGATTTCGTCGGGGACGTCTTCCTTGTAGTCCTTCTTGTTGTCAGCAGGAAGTATGAGGGTACTGACTCCTGCGCGGTGTGCGGCGAGCACCTTCTCCTTGATTCCTCCGACAGGCAGGACCTCCCCTGTCAGGGTGATCTCGCCGGTCATCGCCAGGCGGCTCTTGCACCGGCGGCCGGTGAGGAGAGAGACGAGCGCTGTAAGCATGGTGACGCCCGCGCTCGGGCCGTCCTTGGGCACAGCGCCTGCAGGAAGGTGGATGTGGATGTCATTGTTCTCGAAGAACAGTGGGTCGATCTTGAGCCGCTTCGCGTTCGAGCGGATGTAACTGAGCGCGGCTGTCACCGACTCCTTCATCACGTCGCCGAGTTGGCCGGTGAGGGTCAGCCCCTTCTTGCCGGGCATGATCGTCGATTCTACGAAGAGCACGTCTCCTCCGACAGGAGTCCAGGCGAGGCCTATGGCGACGCCGGGCTTCGTGTCCCGCTCGTCGACTTCGTCGTGTGTGAACCTCGGTGCACCAAGAACCTCCTCGACGAACTTCTTGCTCACGACGAGCCTTCTCGTGCGTCCTTCGGCGAACTGTAGAGTGGCTCTGCGCGCTACAGACCCGATTTCGCGGTTGAGGTTACGCACGCCCGCTTCGCGCGTGTAGTGCTGGACGATGTGCAGAAGCGCATCGCGCTTGAACTCGATCTTCGACTTTGAGAGTCCGTGGTCTTCGATCTGTTTTGGCACGAGGTGACGGATCGCAATCTCAAGTTTCTCCTGCTCGGTGTAGCCACCAAGTTCGATGATCTCCATTCGGTCGCGCAACGGCGGCGGGATGGTGTCCAGCCTGTTCGCGGTCGTTATGAAGAACACGTTGGAGAGGTCGAACGGAGCGTCGACGTAGTGGTCGCGAAACGCGTGGTTCTGCTCTGGATCGAGGACTTCTAGCATCGCCGACGCCGGGTCGCCGCGAAAGTCGCTGCCGAGTTTGTCGATCTCATCGAGCATGAAGACGGGGTTGTTGGTCTCGGCGCGGCGGATGTTCTGCAGGATCTGGCCGGGAAGTGCGCCGATGTAGGTTCGCCTGTGGCCCCTGATCTCGGCCTCGTCGCGCATGCCACCCAGCGAGAGTCTCACGAAGTGCCGACCCATCGCACGCGCGATCGACCTGCCGAGCGAGGTCTTGCCCACACCTGGGGGCCCGTAGAAGCAGAGGATGGGCTGACGCACGGGACCGTCCGTCTTCACCTTGCGGACAGCAAGGAACTCGATAATGCGCTGCTTGATCTTCTCGAGGCCGTAGTGGTCCTCGTCGAGGATCTTGCGCACTCGTTTGAGATCGAGTTGGTCCTCCGTCGACTTGTTCCATGGGAGGGCAATGACCGTTTCGACATAGGTGCGCGCGACAGAGTACTCCGGTGAGCCTGGGTTGATCCTCTTAAGCCGGTCGAACTCGCGGTTGACTTCCTTGAGCGCCTCTTGCGGCAGTCCAGCGGCCTGGATCTTCTCCTCAAGTTCTTCGAGATCGTCGAGCGTTCCATCGTCCTCGCCGAGTTCACGCTGGATCGCCTTGAGTTGCTCACGAAGGTAGTAGTCGCGTTGCGACTTGCTAAGTTCGGCGCTGACCTCGCTCTGAACCTTGCTCGTTAGTTCGAGTACGCGCACCTCCTTGCCCAAGATCTGCAACAGGTGCTTCATGCGCGACTTGAGGTCGATCGTCTCCAAGAGCCTCTGTTTGTCCGTGACCGCCATCGGCACGTGCGCCGCGACGAGGTCGGACATGACACCGGGCTCTTGAACGGCTGTAGTCAGGGAGCGAAGTTCGTCTGGGAGTATCGGCGAGAGTCGGACCGTCTGCTCGAAGAGAGCAGCCACTGAGCGCCTCAGTGCCTCAATCTCCTCAGCCGACTCCTTGCTGACCGACTCCTCCTCGATCTGCTCGACTTTGGCGCGCATGTATGGCGCTTCTTGGAGCCGCTCGACAATGCGGAAACGCGCCATGCCCTGGACGATCAGGCGAACCTGGTCGGGCGCCTTCATCAAGGTGCGCACGACGACCGCGCAGCCGACTTCGTACACGTCGTTGAACCCAGGCTCGTCGACCGTAGCGTCCCGCTGTACGACGGTGCCGATGATGCGGTCCTGTCCTGCGACGCTGTCGTCGATCAGTTGTACTCCAGAGGGACGGCCGATGTTAAGCGGCGCGATGAGCATCGGGTAGATGACTGAGTCGCGCAGCGGGAGGATGTTGAGTTCCGTCGGGATGTCGACCTTAAAGTCCTCGTCGGGCCCGACCTCAAGGACAGGCCCCTGCACTACGGCTTCCGTGGATTCCGCAGCCTCTTGCTCGGGCGGGAGTTTGAGTTCAGACATCACAGTTTCTGAATTGTGATCGTGCGTTTGACCACGATCGGCTTCGCGGGAGCATCCGACTTGGGAACGGTGAGCATCAAGAGCCCGTTGGTGAATCCCGCCCTCACCTGTTCTACGTCGAGCGGGACGTCTGGTAGGGCTACTTCCCTCCAGAACTCTCCATAGTCGATTTCGATCTTGTGCGCGACCTGGCGCTCGTTTGGAAACGGGTTCTCGTCATACCGCCATCCCTTGAAGGTCAACGAGTTCTTCGACGCATTGTAGTGGAGCGTGACCTTGTCAGGCTGTACGCCAGCGAGTTCGACCTTGAGGACGACGTGGCTCTCCGTCTCGAACACGTCGACGCGCGGGCTCCAGCCCCTCGACCTGGCAGGCTTGAGCCCCGCCCCCGCCATTTCGCCGGCGAGGCGTTCCATTTCTTTCGAGAGTTGATCCAACCACTCGTCTTCGTCGCGGTGCGCCACTGGCTTTATTCTACTTCGGCGCGTTGCTCTGGATCGGGTGGAGGAGGCTCCTCAGTTCGAGCGCACGTAGTCGATTCTCACAGAGAGAGCAGTAGCCGGGATCTTGCTGCCCGGCGCAGGCGTATAGGAGTGCTCCTCGGCACTCCAAAAGGTCACACACTCGCCTGCCTCAAGTTCGAACTCCTCAGTCCCGACTTTGACCAGGAGACGGCCATCGATGACGTAGACCAGTTCCTCTCCTGTGTGCCGTCTGGGATCGCTCTCGCTGTAGACCTCGAGGAGAGCCGGCAGCATCATGCCGCCGTGCAGTCTGTTCTTGAGATAGAGAAGCGCGACGGCCATGCCGTCTTTAGCGCTACGTTTGCGCTCTGCTGGCGTGGCGCCGCCGTTCCTCTTCCCGATCGGCCCGGACCCGAAGTCGGTCATGTCGAACCATTCGTCGTCCTCTTTCCGATGGATTGCAGCAGCCGACTCGGCCGTCGGATTTGCGAGGCCTGCCAGGTGGAGGCCTAGAGCGGCGCAGATCCTTACGACGGTGCTTGCGAAGGCAGGGTGCCCTTGCTCGATCCTGACGATGGACGTCTTGCTGACTTCCGCGCGATTCGCTAGGTCGCGAATCGAGAGGCCCTGCTTGACCCGAGCCAGCCTCAGCCTGTGCCCGACCACGTCTGGAGGCATCGCCTTGAGGAGTTCGCGAGCAGATTCCGCGCCGTCTGAGCTGCTCATGCCCAAATGGTACTTGCTCTAATACCCACCGGTGGGGAAATCGATAGAAAGCAATTTACATAGCGGGCATCAGATGGGCCCCTACGGGCTTTTCGCAAGCCTCCAAGAGGTCGCGGTTCCCTGGTTCCCGACAACCTAGAGATTGGCCACCCCCAGCCGTACTGGTGAGCCCTGGCCGCATGCCAAATAAGCGGTTTGCGGCCAGGACAAACCTGTGTCGTCCTAAGAAACGACAAGGGGGCTATGCGCCACTCAGGACCGAGGCCTCGAACCTCTTTACATCCTCGTGCAGTTTGTGCCTCGAGACCTTTTCGATGTACATCATGTGGCCAGCCGGGAAGTACGCGAAAGAGACCTGCTTGCGCGATTCGTCGTCGAGGCCCATGTGGTTGAACATGTAGATCGTGCCGTAGAGGGGGCACGCGAGGTCATAGTAGCCGCAGCAGTACAGCACGTGGAAGTGCGGGTCTCTGGCGATCAGGCGGCGTAGGTCCGAAGCCGTCTCGGAATACGAACCTTCCTGCTCGGTCCAAGGACGCACGTTTCCCGACGTCATGTACGGCATCTTGGTCTTCACGCCGAGGTCGTCTTCGAAGTACTGGTTGATCGACGTTGTGAACGGCGCCTCCGTGGCGTCGTTGCTCGGATCTCCGCTGCCGCGATCGCCGTTCTTGGTCTCTTCTTTGCCAGTGAGGCGTCCGTCGTATCGGCCGATAGTCAAGCGCTGATCGCGCAACAGTTCGCGGAAGAATGCGAATTCTGTGACTCTGAGGTTCGAACCTAGGCAGTAGTCCTTGCTGAGGCCGAGATACTCAGACATCTTTTGCGCAATGTGGTCTTTCTCGGTTGCGGTCAGGCTGTCACCTCGCTGAAGTGCGGCAGCGTACTCGTCGTTCACGAACTGCTCCGCCTCGTTGACAACGCTTTCGACAGTCTTGAACTTCGGATCAAGTTTGTGGTGGTACCACGCGCAGGCGGCCATCGAGGGGAAGAAACTGATGTACGTCGTATCGTTGCCGCGCATGCCGTCCAGGGTCATGAAATTGTTGGTGCCGGAGATGCTAATGAAGCCGTTCACCGCGACGCCTGCCTGGAACAGGCTGGCGCTCAGTCCCGAGCCCCTGATCCCGCCATAGCTTTCTCCGGCGATGAAGATCGGAGAAGACCAACGATCGTGCTTCTTCAGCCATTCGGTCACAAAGTTGGTGAAGGCTTGGATGTCTGGCCTGACGCCAAAGTAGCGGCTTGCAAGGCTTTGATCCTCTATGCGGCTGTACCCAGTGTTCGGGGCGTCGATACAGACGACGTCCGTGAAGTCCAGCCACGTGTCCTCGTTGTCGACCGGCTTGTAGGGCGAGGCGGGCAGCGAGCCGTCGTCTAAGAGCGGTGCGCGCTTGGGCCCGAGGGCGCCCATGTGCAGCCAGAGGGTCGCACTACCGGGACCGCCGTTGAAGGCGAACGTCACCGGGCGCTTGGAAGGGTCGGCTCCGTCCTTTGTGTAAGCGACGTAGAACATGCGACACTCGACGTCGCCGTTGCTGTTGCGCAGCGGGATCTGAGCGGCTGTGGCCGTGTAGTCGAGGGGGCCGCTCGGGAGGTTGATCGAGTGCTTCGTCACGGAGTCGGCAATCTCGAAGAAGGGGTTCTCTGAAACCTTCTCGCCGGGCGTCTCGCTTTGACGGTTGCGCTGGAAGCCTTGGAAGTTTCCACCTTGGGCGAACACGATACTGGAGCCTAAAACGCAGGCAAACGCAGAAAGGAGCACTTTCTTCATGGGGGCAAGGCTACCTTGAACCAGGGATGACGCCGCAGGGGTTGGTGGGCGGTACTGGATTTGAACCAGCGACCCCTTCGGTGTGAACGAAGTGCTCTACCGCTGAGCTAACCGCCCGAGAGGCTGAGATTACCCGGTGTGACGCCTGGCTTCCGGCTAGGTTCAAGGCCACTTCGGTCGGGTGGTTGGCGCAATCACCACACAGTGGCGCCAAATATAGTAAAGCGTACATGGCTTCGTCCCGACAATTCTAACAGACAGTTGGGCGGAGGCCGAATTCCCACATGAACCGCGAATACAACAGGATCGGACAACTGCTGGTCAGAAAGGGGCTGCTCACTGAGGAGCAGGTCCAGAAGGCTTTGCAGGCGCAGAGCGAGTGCCACTCCAGACTCGGAGAGGTCATTTCCGCCATGGGCTGGGTCAGCGACGAGGACCTTGCCACGACGCTCGCTGAGCAGTTCGACTACGAGTACCTGGACATCAAGGGAATCGAGCCCGACTCAGAGGCTCTGAACGTCGTGAGCGGGCGCTGGGCGCTGGCGAACCTCGTGCTCCCTCTGAAGTGGAACGACGGACGGTTCGAAATCGCCCTCTCAGACCCGATCGATGTGAAAGCGACGGACGAAATTCGGCAACGGGTCAGATGCCCGCTGAGAATCTATCTCTCGGTGCCCGACGCTCTGAAGAACTCGATCATACGAAGTTATACGATCGAGTGCGAGGTATCTCCGAAGAAATTGGGAAAGGGGCGACGCCAGAAGATCGACAGCCAGCCAGACCGCGATGCGATCATCAACGCCGTCGACAACGTGCTTGGAGGAGCGGCTTAAGATGAGAACAATTGCTATCGCCAGCGGTAAGGGAGGCGTGGGAAAAACGTCGATCGCGATCAACATCGCGATCTCCCTGGCCCGCCAGGGCAAGAGGGTCGTGCTCTTTGACGCAGACCTGCAACTCGCAAACGTCGACGTTATGATGGGGTGTCGCGCGAAGTACAGCCTGCAGCACGTCGTCAGCGGGGACATGAATCTCCGGGACATCATGATCGAGGGCCCTTCGGGCATATCCATCGTGACAGGTGGAAGCGGCGTGACCCAACTCATGCACGCCGGCCCGAAGCGGATGGCTACTTTCTTCTCGCAGATGGACGGTCTTGCGGACGAATACGACTTCCTGATCTATGACACGGCAGCGGGGCTGGACAACCGCGTCTTCGCATTCCTGACCAGGGCTGACGAGGTCTTGGTCATCGCGACGCCGGAGGCCACCAGCATCACCGACGCGTACGCACTGATCAAGGTGCTCTACAAGCGCAAGCAGGACGCGATCGTCCGAGTGCTCGTCAATCGCGTGGGCAACGACCTGGAAGCCCGCGCCGTCTTCGACATCATCAAGACGACCTCCCAGAACTACCTGGACGTGGACATCCTCTACGGCGGGCACGTCAGGCAGGACCCCTGCTTCATGGACGCGCTGAGGAAGCGGCGGGCTCTGATGGAGCACAGTCCCCACTGTCGCGCCGCTATGGACGTCATGGAGGTCTCGCGCGAACTCGCGATCCCGACCATGTCTAGGCGCAAGTGCGCCTGACCGCATAGCGTATGCTCACACCGAATGGACCAGTTCGACTACGTCGTCGTCGGGAGCGGGCTCGCTGGACTCACGTTCGCACTCAAGGCTTCTGAGCACGGCAGCGTCTGCGTCCTGACGAAGGCGGAACTGTACGAGAGCAATACCAACTACGCGCAGGGCGGCATCGCCGCAGCCGTGGGCGAGTCGGACTCCTGGGAACTGCACGAGCAGGACACGCTGATCGCCGGGGCCGGCGAGTGCGACGTGAACGCCGTGCGCTTTCTGGTCCAGCGTGCGCCCGACGCGATCCGATGGCTCAGTTCGCTCGGTGCGCGCTTCGACCTGGACGAGGGGGCGCTCGACCTGGGTCGCGAGGGCGGTCACAGCAGGAGCCGCATCGTCCACTTCGCCGACAGGACCGGCTGGGAGGTCGAGCGCGCGGTGACCGAGGCCGTCCGGTCTAAGCCGAACATCACCTTCTACGAGGGCGCTTTCGTGACAAACCTCATCGTCGAAAAAGGGAGATGTGTCGGTGTAAGCGCGCACATCGACGACCTGGGAAACAGGGTATTCGTCGGTCGCGCCGTGATGCTCGCTACCGGAGGCTGCGGAAAGGTCTACGCCTTCACGACCAACCCGCGCGTCGCAACGGCCGACGGGATCGGCCTCGCGCACGACGTCGAGGCGACGATCAAGAACATGGAGTTCATGCAGTTCCACCCGACGACCCTGCACAACCCGCAATTGCGGGGCTTCCTGATCTCGGAGGCGGTGAGGGGCGCTGGCGGCATCTTGAGAAACCATCAAGGCCGGCGCTTCATGTACGACTATGACGAGCGGCTCGAACTCGCGCCGCGCGACGTCGTGGCTCGGGCGATCGAGGCAGAGATCGCCAAACTCGACACATGGTGCGTCTACCTTGACGTCACACACTTGGATCCCGCGCGACTGCAGCACGAGTTCCCCACCATTTGGGAGAGGCTGCGCTCGGTGGGAATCGAAATCGAGAAGGAGTGGATACCGGTCGTTCCGGCCCAACACTACTCGTGTGGCGGGGTCGTGACGGACCTTGACGGGCGAACGTCGATCCCTGGGCTGTACGCTGCGGGCGAAGTCTCCTGCACCGGCGTCCATGGCGCGAACCGGCTGGCCAGCAACAGCCTGCTGGAGGCGATGGTCTTCAGCATGTCCGCAGCCGAGGCGGCAAAGGGCGAGACTGGCGCGATCGAGACATTCGGGGCCCCAGATCTGCCGCATTGCATCGCCGAGAGCGAAGCCGTGCGACTCCGCCACGAGGTTCAAAGAACTATGTCGCAGTACGTCGGCGTGTTCCGGAGCGACAAGGGACTGGCAGATGCCAAGCGGACGATCGAGCATGCCACCAAGAAGTACGCTGCGCTCCCCGAGGCTCCCTATGGCACGTACTCACTGGAGACGCGAAACATCCTGACGGCTGCATCTTTGGTCGTCGCTGGTGCGATCGCACGAAAGGAGAACGTCGGGCTCCACTACAACGCTGACCACGCGGTCAACGGTTCTCGGAGTAGGCCGGCGGGGCCGCCCAATGGGGCAGGGGCACCGTCCAGCCAGGCGACTTGAGCAACAGCGAGCAAGAGCCGGGGGCAAGCGGGTCGTAGTCGACCGTGAGCGTGCCCAGGGCCTGGTTCGCTACCAGAGAGCGGAGGTTGTCCTTCGGCTCGGCCGTGACCGGCCTGCCGATCTCGAAAGTCAGCCTGCCTGGGCCGGTCGTCGTAGGCGTCCACGTTACGAGGACTCCGTCTTCGGTCTGCTCCGCAGTCACCGCTTCGTCCGAGACGATCCGGACCTCGCTCATGAGTGAGTCAACGAACTGGTTCGGACTCCCCTGGTACAGGGCTGCCCGGAGGTTGTAGAACGGCTCGATTAGGTCAGGCCGGTCAACGGTGAAGCCGCGCTTCCTCTGGTAGAGCGCAAGCGCGCGCTCGGCCGCGAGGCCAGCCTGCAGCATCGCCCCGTCCAGCCTCCTCTCAGGCACGTCACTCAGGGCGCCGGACACACTAAGGATCGCCGATGCCCTGCGCGCGAGTCTTTGGTCCGGAACCCAGACGAGCCAACTGGACCAGTCGCGGAGCCAATAGGCGAAGACCTTAGGCGGTTGGGAGTTGAGTGACCCGCCTGAGACGAGGTTTGCAACTTGATCCAGGAGCGTGTGTGCCGCGAGGAGGTCGACGCCCGCGCCGTTCAAGCCATATGGCAGGCTCTGTTGCGTGTTGGGCTCCACCGTGTAATGTGCCTGCGTGTAGTACTCGTTCGTCACCACGTCGACGAGGTCGCTCACCATCTTGTCGCGGCAGGCGAGCATGGAAGTCAGGGCCAGATCGCAGATGCTCGGGACGTCGAAAGGCGAAACGGTGGCAATCATGCTTTGGCTCGGCATTCCGAGCGAGACCGACCGGCC
>DATLWQ010000064.1:0-2800 GCA_035576225.1 Fimbriimonadaceae bacterium
CGGGATCACGGCGATCGAGCCGTACTTGACCTCCAGGTTTACTCCTTCGCCTGTAACCGTCACGCACGTCTCACCAGGCTTGCCAACACCCACGGGCGAGATGCAGTGACCGCACTTGACGATGCAGTCGAACTCGAACACCTGCTTGGCGGCCTCATAGCAGTGCTCCGAAAGCACGCCTAAGTGCGGCATCATGAAGATCGAGTCCACCGTAAGCATCGTAATGCCTTCCGGCTGGTACGCGTCCATCATCATCAGCGCAGATTGCGCGCGGTGCGGCGCGTGCGAGAGCACGCCGCCCGAACCGATCACCATGTCGAGCGCCATCATGTTGATCAGCGTCTCGCCAGTCGCAGACTGGCTGAAGATCTGGCCGACGTCGCGCTGTTGCTGCGTGCCCTTCAGACTTCGTGCGAGCGACTTGTGGTGGTGGAAGGCAAGCCGCAGCGCCTCGCGCGCCACCGCGTGCTCGATCAGCAGGTCTTCGTAGGTCTGCGGGATCGTCGTAGGACGGATCATCTTGTTGCGTAGCCTGTTCCTGACCTCGAATTGGTCGATCTCAAACGGGATCCAACGCACGATGTCGTCCGTCCCCGCCTCCTTCAGGACGTTGCAGACGGAATAACTCATACCGAGGTTGGCAGAGACCGTCCTGTTGTAGATCCTCTCGCCTGAGTCCGCGAGGAAGACAGAGAACACGTCCGTCGTCGCACCACCGATGTCGACGCCCAGGACGTTGATCTTCTCGTTCACCGCATACTCCTTAAGAAGTTTGCCGACCGCGTTCGGCGTCGCCATCACCTCTTCGCTCGTCCACTCCAGCAGTTTTGAATAGCCAGGCGCCTGTTGCATGACGTGCTCCAAGAACAGTTCGTGGATCTCGTCTCTGGCGGGCCCTAGGTTTTCCGATTCCAAACTAGGTCTGATGTTGTCGACGATCTTCACCGCGATGTCCTTGCCGAGGACCTCATTCACCTCTTCGCGCGCGTCCTTGTTCCCAGCGAAGATCACCGGCAGTTTCATGTCGCCGAAGCGCGGCTTCGGGTCGGCGCGACGGATGACCTCGGCCATCTCGGCGAGGTGAGTCTTCGTCCCGCCGTCTGTGCCGCCCGACATAAGAATAATGTCGGGCCTGAGCCTGCGCAACGTATCGACCTTCTCAAACTCCTTGCGCCCGTCGTCGACGGCGAGCGTGTCCATCAGGATCGCGCCCGCGCCCAGCGCTGCTCTCTCCGCCGACTCCGCCGACATCGCCTTGACCACGCCCGCGACCATCATCTGCAGACCGCCGCCAGCCGAACTGGTCGAAACGTATATGTCCGAAGCCTCCAGCGGCTGAGACCTCTGCGAGACGACATGGCCTTCCTTTTGGAGCCGCCACACTTTTTCGTCTTTGATCAGCCCCCTTCTGCCTTTCTGGTAGCCCTCGGGGACTGTCTCCTCAGTGATCTCCTCCAGTTCCGTGATCGAGTTGAGCACGCCCTTCGTCACGTCCTCGAACGGCTTCTCGACAGTGGTAGGAGCCTCTCCGCGTGCGACCAGGCGATACGCGCCTTGGTCGTTCCGCTCAATGAGAATCGCCTTCGTTGTGGTCGATCCGCAGTCGGTCGCGACGATCCTCTGGATGTCCTCGGGCATGGGCTAGATTATGCCCGACAGGAGTCGTCCGGTCGGGCCTTGGCCCGGGGTAACGTCGTGACATGACTGATATCCACGCCTTCGTCACCACAGCGAACGAGTTTCAGGGCTACAAGGTCGAGAGGAACTTCGGTGTGGTGAGGGGAGTCACGGTCCGCAGTCGCTCTGTAATCGGGAATATGGGTGCGGGCATCCAGGCGATGTTCGGGGGCCGGATCTCGCTCTACGTCGAGTTGGCCGAGCAGACTAGGAAGGAGGCCTACGAAATCATGATCGAGCACGCCGCCGAGATCGGCGCCAACGCCATCCTCGCCATGCGCTACGACGCCTCCGAGGTCTCCCCCGGCATGACCGAAGTCATCGCCTACGGCACAGCGGTGTGGCTTGTCCCCGCATAGGTTCGTGTAAAATGCCCGTGCCCACCGGGGATCGGGCGAACTGGAGCGCACGTTGGCTGGAGTCACATTCAAAGGCGTCACGAAGGTTTTCGGCAAGGACGTCCGAGCCGTCGACAACTTCGACCTAGAGATCCGCGACAAGGAGTTCATGGTCCTCGTCGGCCCCTCGGGCTGCGGAAAGACCACGGCTCTGCGCATGATCGCCGGGCTTGAGGAAGCCACCGAGGGCGACCTCGTCATCGGCGACAAGCGCGTCAACGACGTCCCGCCCAAGGACCGCGACATCGCGATGGTCTTCCAGAACTACGCCCTCTATCCCCACATGACGGTGTACGACAACATCGCCTTCGGCCTGCGACTAAGAGAACTCCCCGGCTTCTTCTGGCAGGTCGCACATATGGGCGAGGCCAAGAAGATCAAGGGCGAGATCGACCGCCGCGTCCACGAGGCCGCCAAGATGCTCGACATCGACCACCTCATGAATAGGCGGCCGAAGGAACTCAGCGGCGGCCAAAGACAGCGCGTCGCGCTCGGACGCGCAATCGTCCGCGAGCCGCGCGTGTTCCTCATGGACGAACCGCTTTCAAACCTCGACGCAAAACTGCGTATTCAGACGCGCGCAGAACTCATCCGTCTGCACCGACAACTCGGCATCACGACGATCTACGTCACGCACGACCAGGTCGAAGCCATGACGATGGGCCAGCGCATCAGTGTCATGAACAACGGCGTGCTCCAGCAGTGCGACGAGCCGGAAGAGGTCT
>DATLWQ010000065.1:0-2241 GCA_035576225.1 Fimbriimonadaceae bacterium
TGACTTGCGCTGGATCGGTGGAATCGAGAACAAGCATTTCCGGATGGCCCGGCACTTTCCCGAAAGTCAGCTTCAGAACCTCGACGCACAGGCTCGATCCGCCCATGCCGAGAAGCAGAGCGTGAGTGAAGCCGGCAGCGCGAATCTCTTCGGCGATTTGCGCGAACTGAGAACGATTCGAGAGCTGCTGTTCCGCGACGTCAAGCCAGCCAAGCCAATTGGCTTCGTCGGTGTTGGTCCAAAGGGAGGGGTCGCGAGACCAGAGGCGCTTGGCTTTGTCGTGCGCCTTCCAGTCGTCGAGCGTGGCCTTCACCGCCTGAGCGAGATCGGTCGGCAGGCTGTAAGTGAGATTGCTCACGCCGAGGGAGCCGCCTTCTTCGAGCTTTTGGCCACGGCGGCGAGGAGCTTGTCGAAAGCCTCGGCAAAAAGCTTGACGCCATCTGCGGTGAGCTGATCAGTGACCTGCTTCATGGAGACGCCAGCACGAGGGAGACCCTGCATGACCTGGCGAGCGGCGTCGATATTCTCTTCGAGGCTTGGGCGCGGGCGTCCATGGTCGCGGAAGGCATCGAAAGTGGCGGGCGGAATCGTGTTGACCGTGTCGGGGCCGATGAGCTCGTCAACGTAGAGGACGTCGCTATAGGCGGGATTTTTCGTGCTGGTGCTGGCCCAGAGAACGCGCTGCGTCTGCGCGCCGCGCGCTGCCAGAGCTTGCCATCGCGGACCGCTGAAAATTTCTTTGTAACGCTGATAGGTGAGCTTGGCGTTGGCGATGGCAGCCTTGCCGTGCAATCCGAGCGCGAACGCGCGATCGGCGTCGCTCTTCGTATTCTTGGCGCGGGCGTCGAGTTGGCTATCGACCAGCGTGTCGATTCGGCTGACGAAGAAACTGGCGACGCTCGCGGCGCGGCTGAGGTCGCTTCCGCGCTTAGCCAGGGCTTCAAGGCCGGCGATGAAGGCTTCGGCGACTTGCTCGTAGACGTCCTGAGCAAATAGAAGAGTGACGTTGATGTTAAGGCCCTCGGCGATGAGCTGACGGAAAGCCGGGATGCCGGCGGGGGTGCCCGGAACTTTGATCATGATGTTGTCGCGGCCGACGGCTTTCCAGAGGCGGCGCGCTTCGTCGATGGTCTCCTGCGTCTTGTAGGCGAGATAGGGCGAGACTTCGAGACTGACGTAGCCGTCGCGGCGGCGGGTCTCATCGTACACGGGCCGCAGGACATCGGCTGCGTCTTGCACGTCGCGAATGGCGAGGTGCTCGTAGATGGCGACGGCATCGAGGTCCGGGCGGCGGGCAAGTTCCTGGAGCGCCGCGGCGTAGTCATTACTGCCAGCGATGGCTTTCTCGAAAATCGAGGGATTCGAGGTCATGCCGCGAAGGCCGTCTTCGCGAATCAGGCGCGCGAGTTCGCCGGTGGAGATCAGATCGCGACGGATGTAGTCGAGCCAAACGGACTGGCCGAGACCAAGCAGGGCCTGGAGCGGATTCTGGGTCTGCGTGCCTGCGGTGACGCGGCCGGCCGACTTCGCGTTGGTCATAATGCCCTCCATTTGGCTAAGGATTCAGCGATTGGGCTTCCACTTCAAGTTGGATGCGAGCTCGATCCATCAGAATAGTGGTGCACTTTCCTCGAATGCTGTCCCTTTGTCGTTAGACCGGCATTTTACAGCAGGACGCGCGGGGCGGGCGAGGTTTCCTCGCCGCGACCTACCCCCACCAGGACGATGCGGAGAGCGAATGCGGCCCGATCAAAGACTGGCGACGGAGCCGCCGTCGACGCGATAGTTCGAGCCGGTGATGAAGCAGGCCTGGTCGGACGCGAGGAATGCCACGATGCCAGCCACTTCGTCCGGAAGGCCTGCACGACCGAGCAAGATGTTGGGGCGGAATTGGCGCAGAAAGGCTCTTTCGGCATCGGCGACCGTTATGCCCTTGGCCTGAGCTTCGCGCGCGAACATTTCTTCCACCGCAGGCGTGCGAATCAATGCAGGCGAGACGTTATTCACGAGAATGCCGTCGTGACCATAAGCTTTGGAAAGGCTCTTGGCGAAGCCGTTGAGCGCCGATTTGGCAGCGTTGTAGTGAGGCATCAAGGGATCAGGCTGGGTGCCGGACTCGGAGGAAATGTTGATGATGCGTCCCCATTTTTGCTTTTGCATGTGAGGCAGAGCGGCGCGCGTGGTGCGGACGGCGGACATGACGTTGAGCTGGAAGACGTCTAGCCATTCCTCGTCGCTGAG
>DATLWQ010000066.1:0-6114 GCA_035576225.1 Fimbriimonadaceae bacterium
CAAGCAACACGGACGGCGGCTCACAGAAGCAGGTCGTAGAGAGCGGAAGTTTTGGCTATCTCTCCGCGACTGCAGGCGATGGCGTGATCGCGCTTGCAGAGCCGGGAACGATCAGCCTCTACGACACAAAGAGCGGGAAGACGAGCGACGTCCCGGTGACCGTGCGCGGAGACTTCGCCGAAGTGCGTGAAAAGTACGTGTCACTGGCCGACGGGATCATGGAGGCGGATGTCTCCCCGAACGGCAAACGGGCGGTCTTCTCCTCGCGGGGCGAAATCGTGACTGTGCCTGCCAAGGACGGCGACGGACGCAACCTCACCAACAGCAGCGGCTCCGCAGAGCGCTCTCCTGCATGGTCTCCCGACGGCAAGACGATCGCCTACTTCTCGGACGCTTCCGGCGAGTACAAGATCGTGCTACAGCAGTCGGACGGTCAAGGCGAGACGAAGACTCTCGAGCCAGGCGGCGGCAACGGCTTTTATCAGGGGCTCGGGTGGTCGCCCGACTCCAAGAAACTCTCGTACTCCGACATGCGCGGCATCCTTTGGATGACCGACGTCGAAACGGGCGTATCGACCAAAGTGGACGAGGCGCCCTACTACCCGGTCACGTACCGGTACGCGCCCTCGTGGTCGCCCGACAGCAAGTGGATGACGTTCTCGCGGATCGAGGACAACTACCTCAGCGCAGTCTTCCTCTACAACACCGAGACGAAGGTGCTGACGCAACTCACCGACGGGATGAGCGACGCGACATCGCCGGCGTTCGACCGTGGTGGCAAGTACCTCTACTTCCTCGCGAGCACCAACGTCGCAACGTCGCCAGGATGGCTCGACCTGACCGCGCTTGAGACACCGAATACGACGAGCAACGCGTACGTCGTTCTCCTGCGCAAGGATCTCCCGACGCCGTTCGCGCCGAAGAGCGACGAGGAGCCGATCACGGAGCCAGAAAAGCCCGGTGACGCACCTCCGTTCTCTATCGACCTCGACGGAATCGGCAGACGCATCCTCGCAGCGCCGATGCCGACGCGCGGATACGTTACGCTCGTTGCAGGCCCAGACGGATCTTTCTTTACGGTCGACGTCCCACCCTCCGCGAACGCAGGGTCACCCCCGAACGGCATTCCTGCGCTCCGCAAGTTCGACATCGCGTCGCAGAAGGACTCCGTGTTCGCGCAGGGCGCGCGCGGTATCGCGGTCTCCGCGAACGGTAAGTTTGCACTGATTTCGGGCATGGGAGGAGTCAGCATCGTGCCGACGGCCGCTCCTCCGCAACCCGGACAGGGAACCCTCGACATCAGTTCGACGATGATCAAGGTCGATCCGCGCGCAGAGTGGAGGCAGATGTTCCACGAAGTGCTGCGCATTGAGCGCGACTACTTCTATGACCCGAACTACCACGGCGTTGATCTCAATGCGCTCGGAAAGAAGTACGAGCCGTTCCTCGACGGCTTGATGTCGCGTGCGGATCTGAACGCAGTCTTCATCGACATGCTCGGCGAACTGTGCGTCGGCCATATGTACATCAGCGGTGGTGACATTCCTGGAGTCAGGGGGCCTTCGGTCGGTTTTCTCGGCGCAGACTTCAGTCAGGAGAACGGGCGCTATCGCTTCAAGAAGATATTCACGGGTGAAAACTGGAACCCAAGTGTGAGGGCACCGCTTGCGCAGCCAGGCAATGAAGTCAACGAAGGCGAATACCTCCTTGCCGTCGACGGCCAAGACCTCAAATCGACCGACAACGTCTACTCGCGGTTCGAGTACACGGTCGGCAAGCAAGTACGTCTGCGCGTCGGCCCGAACGCCGACGGCACTGGTTCGCGCGAGGTAACGGTCGTCCCGACCGGTAGCGAGAGCACCTTGCGCATATACGACTGGGTGGAGGGCAACCGGCGCAAAGTCGCAGAACTGAGCGGCGGGCGCGTCGGCTACGTATGGCTGCCGAACACGAGCGTCGCTGGATACACGTTCTTCAACCGCTACTACTACTCACAGGCGGACAAGGACGGCATGGTGCTGGACGAGCGCTTCAATGGCGGCGGTTCGGTCGACGACTACTTCATCAGCATGACCTCGCGGCCATTGATGAGTTGGTGGAAGACGCGCTACGGCAAGCCGTTCACGAGCCCGCTCATGTCCGTCTATGGTCCGAAGGCGTTGCTGACGAACCAGTACGCTGGTTCCGGTGGTGACTACTTTCCATGGGCGTTCCGCCGCGCGAAACTTGGACCTCTCGTCGGTAAGCGCACGTGGGGCGGCCTCGTCGGAATCCTCGGCTTCCCGCCTTTGGTCGATGGTGGCGGAGTGACGGCGCCGAACCTCGCCTTCTTCTCGCCCGAAGGGAAGTGGGAGATCGAGAACCACGGCGTCGACCCGGACATCGACATCGAGTGGGATCCGGTGCTTTGGCGGCAAGGCCGCGACGCGCAACTCGAGCGTGCCGTCGCGGAGGTAATGAAACAGTTGCAGAACTACCACAAGCCGGTGCCGAAGATTCCGCCCTCGAAGGACAACACGAAGATCGGCCACGGCGGCTAGCATCCGCACCGCGCCGGGACGGTCAATGCGACTGTCCCGGCGCAAAACCTGTCGTATCAAGCGATACACGATGGGCGAGACGGAGCCCGGTACTATGGGAGAAAAGCCATGATGCGGTTCGTCTACTATGCCGTTTCCTTCGTCTCCCTCGCCTTAGTCCTCATCTTCGCCCCCACCCATCCCTGGGCGTGGTGGTTCCTTGTCCTCGTCGCGCCCTACATCGGTCTCGGAATCTTCGATCTGGTGCAGCACGACCACGCGCTCCTGCGCAACTACCCGGTGATCGGACACGGCCGCTACATCATGGAACTCGTTCGGCCGGAGATCCAGCAGTACTTCGTCGAGAGCAACATCGACGGACGGCCCTTCCACCGAAACGACCGCTCGATCGTCTACCAGCGCGCAAAGAAGGCGATCGAAACGATGCCCTTCGGCACGCAGTTCGACGTCTATGAGCACGGCTACGAATGGATGAACCACTCGATCCACCCGGCCAAGAAACTTCCCGAGGAACACCGGCTGGTCATCGGCCAGAAGCGCTGTAAGCAACCCTACAGCGCGAGCAGGTTCAACATCAGCGCGATGTCCTACGGCTCGCTGAGCCGGCGCGCGATCCTCGCGCTCAACAAGGGTGCCTCGCAGGGCGGCTTCTACCACAACACGGGCGAGGGCGGCCTCTCGCCGCACCACCTGCACTATGGCGGTGACGTCGTCTGGCAGTTGGGCACGGGCTACTTCAGCGCGCGCGCCGCGGACGGCGGCTTTGATCCCGAAAAGTTCAAAGTGAACGCGACGAAGCCCAGCGTCAAGATGATCGAAGTCAAGATCAGTCAAGGCGCCAAGCCCGCACATGGCGGCATCCTGCCGGCGGCAAAGTGCACGCCCGAGATCGCCGAAATCCGTGGCGTCGAGCCGTACAAAGAGGTCGACTCGCCACCGGCGCACAAGGCGTTCTCAACCCCCGTCGGACTTCTCGAGTTCTTGGAGTCGTTGCGCGAGATGAGCGGCGGCAAACCCGTCGGTTTCAAACTCTGCATCGGCCAGCCGGAGGAGTTCGTATCGATCGTCAAGGCGATGAAGGTGACCGGCAAACTTCCCGATTTCATCACCGTCGACGGCAGCGAGGGAGGTACGGGAGCCGCGCCGTTCGAGTTCAGCAACTCCGTCGGAATGCCGATGCGCGACGGCCTGGCGTTTGCGCAGAACATCCTTGTCGGTGCGGGACTGCGCGACGAGGTCGCGCTCATAGCCAGCGGCAAAGTCATCACCGGTTTCCACATGTTCCGCGCGATGGCGCTCGGCGCCGACGCGTGCAACTGCGCGCGAGGGATGATGTTCGCGCTCGGCTGTATCCAGGCGCGCAGGTGCAACATGAACGACTGCCCAGTGGGCGTCGCTACCAACGACCCGAAACTCGACAAGGCGATCCACGTCGAGGACAAGGGCGACCGCGTTGACTGCTATCACGAGCGCACGGTCGACTCGTTCCTGGAACTGCTCGCGGCCGCGGGCCTCACCGACCCGGGGCAGATCAGGCCAGAGCACGTCTTCCGCCGCGTAGACGAGACGAGGTGTCTGCGTTACTCGGAACTCTACGAGTGGCTCACTCCCGGTTGCCTTACCGACGGCACCGCGCCGACGAAGTGGCAGATGATGTGGAACCAGGCTAGCATCGACCAGTTCTGTCCCTCGTTCGAGGCAATCGGCTAGTCGCGGCTCCCCCTCTCCGTTACCCTAACGGAGAGGGGGGGTGAGGACGACAGCGCGGTACCCTCCCACTCATGCGCTTGACCGTCGTACTCACCGACATTCCCAAGGATTGCTTCACGGGTTTCGAGGGAATGACCAACGTCCGTCTCGGCAAACAAAGCGGCAAAGAGCCGGTCGACGTCAAGCCGGTTAAGTCTCCCAACCACACGATCCAGTACGACGTCGAGGTGCGCCGTAACAAGAAGACCGACGAGCCAGACTTCTTCGGCCACGAGGTGTTCGGTACTGCCGACCGCCGGTTCCTCTACGTGCAGTGGATCGGCGACCTCCCCAAAGAGCAGGGCAAGATGTTCCGACGCCTCAAGGTCGACCTCGGCGGCATATCCACGAAGCAGGCTAGTGCGGACAAGCCGCTCACCGTCGACGTAAAGGGAGTCGACAAGAAGGGCGCCCCAGCATGTGCAACCGCAGTGGTCGGCGAGTGGCGGACCGTGTAGCACTTCGGAAGTAGACTCCCCGCTATGCACAGCATCCTCGACGCCGTGACCGTCCGATCGAGCGCCCGGTCGAAGCGCACGTCCAGTTTCGACCGGACCGGCGGTAACGCAGACTACATCAAGATCCCCAAGGGCGAGACCGCGGTGTTGTCGGAGATGAAGGGCGCGGGCAAGGTCACGCACATCTGGGTGACGATCAGCAGCAAGGACGAGATGTCTCGGCGCAACCTCGTGCTGCGCATGTACTGGGACGGCCAGGATCACCCGAGCGTCGAGTCGCCGATCGGCGACTTCTTCGTCCAAGGC
Source organism: Fimbriimonadaceae bacterium (assembly GCA_035576225.1). Classification (GTDB taxonomy): domain Bacteria; phylum Armatimonadota; class Fimbriimonadia; order Fimbriimonadales; family Fimbriimonadaceae; genus JADFMN01. Next base: position 5,054 of record DATLWQ010000066.1, read on the forward strand.
TGGGGCGAAAAGTACGAGTTCATCAGCCTGCCTCTCGCGAGTGCGCCGAAAGAGGGCAACGCGCTCGTGTGCTACTGGCAGATGCCGTACTCGAAGGGCGCAAAGATCACGGTCGAAAACCAGGGGCCAGAAGACATCGACAACTTCTACTACTACGTCGACTACGAGGAGTGGGACAAGTGCGAGACAGATGTGCGCTTCCACGCTTGGTACCACCAGGAACTCACGACGCCGCAACAGGGGCACGAGAACGAGTGGGCGATCCTCGACAAGACCCCGAAGAACACGACCGACGAGCACAACTACCTCTTCTGCGAGTGCGAGGGCGCGGGGCACTTTGTCGGCGTGAACTACTACGTCCAGAACCCCGGCCCGGTGTGGTACGGCGAGGGCGACGACATGTTCCACATCGACGGCGAGCCGTGGCCGCCTTCGCTTCACGGCACGGGAACCGAGGACTACTTCAACCAGTCGTGGTGCCCCGACACGCTCTACAACCACCCGTTCTTTGGCACGGCGCGCGCGCCCGGGCGTGACAACAGCGACGGTCGATTTGGGTGGCTCGGCAGGACGCACTGCTACCGCTTCCACCTCCTCGACCCGGTGCGGTTTACCAAGTCTCTGCGCGCGTCGATCGAGCACGGCCACGCCAACTGCCTGACGCTCAACCTCGCTTCGGTCGCGTACTGGTACCAGACGCTGCCGTCGAAGCCGTTCCCCGCGCTGCCCTCAGCGGAAGAGCGCACACCGAAACAGGAAGTCGGAGTCGTCGAGGTCCATCGCTGGCGCGACGCATGGCGCACCGGCAAGGGCGGCGTCCCCTGGGGCACCGAGAAGTGACTACTTCGTCGGGAACTTGAGTTTCACGGGATCCAGATCCGGCGCGGTGGCGTCGATTTCGAACCCTTGGGGCGTTTTCGAATACGTCATCTCGGCAGACTTGATCTTCTCGCAAGGCCAAGTCTCTCCGTCTTTTGGTTTCAAAGTGCCTGTTACGATGTCGAACGCCCTCTGATAGATCTGGCGAGAGAGTTCGCGTTTCGCCAACCGTGCATACGGTG
>DATLWQ010000067.1:0-8726 GCA_035576225.1 Fimbriimonadaceae bacterium
CCCTGCCGTTCTGTGCCGGAGCGCACCATAATTAAGGCGTCTGATGCGCTACGAGTCGTCGTTTTTGAGCGCGCTGATGGAGCACACGCTGGTCTCCGACGGCGCGACCGGGACCGAGATCCAGAAGATGGACCTCGCGCCGACCGACTTTGCTCTGCGCACGGGGCTGGGGTTTGGAGACAGGGTCGAGGCGGCGGCCCAGCGGCTCGACGGCCAGATCTTGGAGGGGTGCAACGAGATCCTTTCGTTCACACGGCCCGAGAAGATCCGAGCGCTCCACGCGAGTTATTTCGAGGCCGGCGCCGACTTCGTCGACTGCAACACGTTCGGCGCGACGTCGATCGTGCTGGGCGAGTACGACATTCCAGAACTCGTCTACGACGTGGCACTGCAAGGCGCGCGCATCGCCAGGGGCGTGGCCGACGAGTACAGCAAAGACGGCAAGCCCCGGTTCATCGCGGGCGGGCTCGGGCCCGGTACCAAACTCGTCAGCCTAGGGCAGACAGACTTCGACACCCTCTCGAAGACCTATCAGACTGCGGCGACGGGACTGATCGAGGGCGGAGCGGACTTTATCCTGCTCGAAACGTTGCAGGACCTTCTGATGGTCAAGGCGACCATCGTCGGCGTCAAGCGTGCGATGGCAGAGTGCGGCAAGCACCTTCCTATCGTCGTCTCCGTCACGATGGAGCAGACCGGCACGATGCTCGTGGGCAGCGAGATCGGTGCTGCGCTCAACATGGTCGAGTGCTTCCCCGAGGTCGTCGCGTTCGGGCTCAACTGCGCGACCGGACCGGTCGAGATGGCCGACCACGTGCGGTTCCTGTCGCAGAACTCGACGCGCCCGATCACCGTCCAGCCGAACGCGGGACTGCCGGTCATGGAGAAGGGCCATGCAGTCTACAAACTGACGCCCGAGCAACTCGTGGAGCACCAGGAGCAGTTCGTCGGCGAACTGGGCGTGGCCATGCCCGGCGGGTGCTGCGGCACGACTCCGGAGCACATCCGGCTTCTTTCCCAGGCCGTCGGCGGACGCCCGCACGGCGACAAGGCGCACTGGTCGCGCGTGCGTCGCCTCTTCCCCGGCTTCGACTTCGACGTCAAGACAGAGGAGCAGTGCCGGGCGCACAAACTGGTCGGTTGTTCTTCACTCTATCAGTTCGTGCCGTACCACCAGGACACGTCGTTCCTGATCGTCGGCGAGCGCACGAACGCGAACGGCAGCAAGAAGTTCCGCAACCTGCTGGGCGCCGAGAACTGGGACGCGATGGTTGACCTGGCGAGAGAGTTGGAGGGCGAGGGCTCGCACGTCATCGACGTCTGCACGGCGTACGTAGGCCGGGACGAAGAGCGCGACATGCGCACGCTTCTCAAACTGTACAACAAGCAGGTCACCGTGCCTGTGATGATCGACTCGACAGAGACGAACGTCGTCGAGGCGTCGTTGCAGTGTCTTGCGGGCAAGCCGATTATCAATTCCATCAACTTTGAGGACGGCGGCGACCGCCTGCACAAGGTCTTACGCCTTGCGCGAGAATACGGTGCTGCTGTAGTTGCTCTGACCATCGATGAAGACGGCATGGCCAAGAGCACCGACCGAAAAATCGAGGTCGCCGACCGCCTGATCGTTGCGACGCGCGAGTACGGGCTGCCCGATCATGACGTTTTCTTCGACTGCCTGACGTTTACCCTTGGCTCTGGAGACGAGGAGTTCCGAAAGGCGGCGATCGCCACCATCGACGCGATCAAGCGGATACGAGAGAAGTATCCGCTCTCCAATTCGATTCTCGGCGTTTCAAACATCTCCTTTGGACTTTCACCCGCTGCACGAGTCGTGCTGAACTCCGCGTTCCTGCACTACGCGCTGGAGGCCGGCCTGACGAGCGCGATCGTCCACGCCAGCAAGATCGTGCCCGAGAGCAAGATCGACCCCGAGGCCTGGAAAGTGACCAGCGACCTGGTCTTCGACCGACGCGAGTACGCCAAGGCTTAGTCTGGCTTTGAACCGGGGTAACGTAGGCCCCATGTTGGGAAAGCGCCTTGCCCTGCTCGCGTCCGCCCTTTTGGTCTGCGCCGCATCGTATGCGACGAACGACGAAGACACCATCACCAAGTCAGGCTATCTGCGTCCAGGCGGGGTCATCGAGAAGCTCGTCACCGCGCCACGCAACCTGAACGTCAGCCTGGACAACCTGAGCCCCGACGGGGAGCACTTCTTGATCCGCGTGCGGCCCACGCTCCAGAGCATCGACGACATGAGCAAGAAGTGGTACAACCTCGGCGGCTGGCAGATCGACCCAGGGGCTACCCGCAGCCGTGCGTTGACGACTTCAGCAAACAGCGGGCTTGAGATCTTCGACTGGAAGACCAAGCAGCGGTGGTCGATCCAGGTTCCGAAAGGCGCAACGACCAGCGGCGAGACCTGGTCGCCGGACGGTAAGACGCTCGCTTTCTTCGCCAACTTCGACGACGCTTCCTATCTCTACACCGCCGAGGTCTCGAGCGGAAAGGTCAAGCGGCTGAGCCGCAGACAGTTGCTCGCCACGTTCGTCACAGCCCCACAATGGACGGACAACGGCGATGCTCTGGTCGCCGTGTTCCGACCCGACCACATGGGACCTGAGCCAAACCAGCCAGGCGTGAACGACATCCCGTTCTTGAAACGTACCGATCCGCGCAAGAACGAACTGCGAACCTATGCGTCACTACTTACGTCGCCAGAAGACGAGGCGCTCGTCGAATACTATTCGACGGGTCAACTTGCGAAAGTCAGCCTGAGCGGGCGAATGGCCGAGATTGGCGAGACGGCCATGATCGAGTCGATCGACCCGAACCCCGCAGGAGGCGCAATCCGCGTCACCACGATGCAGAAACCGTTCAGCCGCATCGTGCCGGTGAGCAACTTTGGCAACGTTGAGAACCTGTGGAACGAGAAGGGCGAATCGCTGGTCGAACTCAACAAGCGCGAACTGCAACTGGGTGGGGATGAGAACGAAGACGTCTCCCAGTGGATGATCAATGCCGGCTATGACGCCGAGCAGTTCGGCCGTGGCGGCTTCCGCGGTCGCGGCAGTGCAGGCGAGGACGGCAGGCGGCAGATCGAATGGCGGAAGGACGGGAGCGGGCTGAGTTTCCTCCAGCGCGAGCCTGCTGACAAAGACAACCCAGGAAAGAAGCGAAAGGACCGCGTGATGCTGTGGAAGGCGCCTTACGGCAAGGACGACGTCCAGACCGTCTACTCGACCGACGACTCGATATCTTTCGTGGACTACGGCCAGGACGGGCACACGATCTTCGTGACGACCACGCGCAACGGTCACAACGTTCTCTATGCGGTCACTCTGGACGGCGACCAAAAGCCGATGACCATCTACGACTACCAGTCGGGGCCTGACGTTCAGGGCCCCGGTTCGCTCGTGCGGCAGGACGGGCTCGTCACTATGAACAACGGCCACGTCTGGCTCAGCGGCACGGAGACTCCCAAGGACACGTCCAAGGACGCCCCTAGGCCGTTCCTGGACAGCGTCACCATCGAGACTGGCGAAAAGACTCGCGTATGGCAGTCTGCCAAGGACGTCTATGAGACCGTGCAGGAGTTCGTCTCCACCGATGGCTCACAAGTGGTTATCGAGAGGCAGAGCCCCACGATGGTGCCCGACAGTTACTTGCTCGACGTCGGAAGCGGCAACCTCACCAAACTGACCGAGAACAAGGACTACTCGCCAGAGATGACCGAGACGATCAAGCAGCGCTTCCGCGTCACACGGGCTGACGGCTTCTCGTTCTGGGTCAATATCACCCTGCCGAAGTCTTGGAACGAAGGCGACAAACTGCCCGCGTTCTTCTGGTTCTATCCCAGCGAGTACACCGACCAGGCCTCGTACGACCGGGCCGACGCACGCTACAACAAGAACCGCTGGATCAACTACGGCACGCAGAGCAAGCAGTACCTAACGCAACTCGGCTACGCGGTCGTCGAGCCTGACTGCCCGATCGTCGGTGACGAAGGGCGAATGAACGACAACTACGTCCACGACCTGTTGCAGGACCTCTCGGCGGTGATCGACGCCTGCGAGGCAAAAGGCATGATCGACCGCACGCGGCTCGGCATCGGGGGCCACTCCTACGGAGCCTTCGGCACGGCGAACGCGCTGGTGCACACGCCGTTCTTCAAGGCCGGCATCGCAGGCGACGGTAACTACAACCGCACGCTCACACCGATGCGCTTCCAGCGCGAGAGCCGCCTCCTCTACCAAGCGCGCGAGACGTACTTCGCCATGTCACCCCTGCTCCACGCTGAGGACATGACCGGCGCACTGTTGATGTACCACGGGATGGAGGACCAGAACGTGGGCACCAACCCGATCCACGCGCACTTCATGTTCCACATGCTGGAGAGCATCGGCAAGGACGCGGCGCTCTACATGTATCCGCAGGAGGACCACGGGCAGCGCGCAGAGGCGTCCGTGCTCGACATGTGGACGCGTTGGATCGCTTGGCTCGACAAGTACGTCAAGAACGCAGGAAAGACGGAAGAGAAGAAAGACGACGGAGGGAAATGAACCGCGCGGGCTTCGCTGCGCTCGCACTCTTGGCCGTAGGCTGCGGTGGAGCCAACAGCCTCGTCGGATTCAGTCCGTTTGAAGGCTCTTGGCCGGGCACGTGGTCCGGGACTAACGCGAGCGGCCCAGCAACGGTGAACATCGACGCGATCGGAACCATCTCGGGCACGATGCACAGCAACGTCACGAACGCCGATGGTCCGATTACCGGTCAGATCTTGAACAACGGCGCGACGACGATCACCGTGACCTGGACCGTCGGATCGCCCGAGGTCGGCGACGGCACGCTGGTAATGTCCAACGCCGGAAGCAGGCTCTCTGGAACGGTCACCTTCTCAGGCGACAACGTCTCGTTTGACCTCAACCACTAGTCGCCCAAGATTCTGAGGCTGCCTGTGCGGCGTGTGAGGCACGTGAAGGCCGAGTAGGCGAACTCCTCGAACCGCTTCCTTCCCATCACAGTCCTCTTGACCCGCCTGAGGAACGGCGTTGCCGCGATCCGTGCCTCGTGGGTCAGCGTCTTCTTCCTACGTGCGATCTGGTAGTCGATGTACCGCCTCACGTCTGTGGGAATGTGCGTGCGCAACTCTGAGACGACCTCAAACCCCTCCGACCTGAGCATGAACTTGAACACCGACGGCGTAAATACGCTGATGTGCCCGTAGGACAAGTAGTGGTCGATCTTCTCATCGATGCAAGGTGAGTAGTCGAGCGGCACCTCGAACACCTGGTACTTGCTGACGCGAGCGATCTCGCGTATGACGAACCTCGGATGTTCGACGTGCTCGAGGACGTGAGTGCAGTAGGCCATGTCAAAGTGCTGATCCGGGTACGGGATCGTGAGTCCGTCGTACTTCGTGACAGACTTGAGCGACTTGGCGCCACACTTCTCGATCTGTTCAATCGCGCTGTCCGAGATCTCCAAGGCGGTTAGTTCTTGGAATGCGCCAGAGGCGTCGAGATGGCGCAGAACGCTTCCGTCCCCAGCGCCGCACTCCATAACGCTCTTGAAGCGCATTCCGCTTGTGACGGTAAGGACGTTGTTGGCCTTGTGCTTCCCACACAGGTCTCGCCACTCGCCCGTGTTCCCCTCGTACTGTCGGTCATACGCTTCTTGCAGGCTCTGACTAATGACTTGAGACGTCCCTTCCGCTTCCATTCCGCAGCAATCCTCAAATAGCACCCTCCTTGTAGGTAAGAGAGGCTAAGAACGCGTTTGATACATGCGTTCGGGTGAAAACTCCGAGCGTGCCTGCGAAAACCCGCCCCCCAGGCGACTGAGTCAGCCTGGAGGGCGCTGCCACGGGATCAATAGATGCTGTCTGGGAAGTAGTACTTCTGCGCGTTGTCCGGAGTGATCAAGTCGACGTCCAGCATCATGTGCTTCGGCACGAACTGGAGAGCCTTGTCCTTGCCCACCTGCAGAATGGACACCGCCTGGGCCATGCCCTGTGCGATCATCGAAGGCGGATAGGTGATGTCCGCTGGGAACATCTTGTCCCCGTCCATCACGCGCTTGACGATGTCCTTCATCCCGGCGCCGCCGAGCATCCAGACCTCACCTTCCCGGCCCGCTGCCTTGAGTGCGTTTTCTGCGCCGAGGGCCATGTCGTCGTCCTGCGCCCAGATCGCGTCGATCTTCGGGTTTGCGGTGAGGATGTTTTGCATGGCCTTGTCGGCCGTCTCTCGGTTCCACTCGCCGCGCTGAACCGAAACGATGTTGATCTTCGGATTCTTCCGGAAGACAGCCATGCCCGCATTGAAGCGGTCGTCGTCGACCGTGCAACTGATCCCGCGAAGGATGACCAGGTTGCCGTGGGCACCGCTGAGCGTCGTGTGGTCTTTGTCCCACGTCCCACCCATCCTCTCAGCGACGTACTCGGCCGACTTGCGACCGAACGACTTGTTGTCGCCTTCGATGAAGACGTCTGCCACTGGCTCGGTAAAGCCGCGGTCAACGTTGACGATCATGATGCCTGCGTCGTGCAACTTCTTGGCGATCGGCGTGATCGGCGCGCTCTCCGTGCAGAGGATGACCAGCGCGTCGACGCCCTGGCTCTGCATGTTCTGCAGGTCTGCGATCTGCTCGTCAGGGCTCTTCGCGTCGTCGATGACCCAGTCAACGTTCGGATACAGTTCCTTCGCCTGCTTGGCCCACCAGTTCACCCCGGCGGTCCAACCGTGGTCGGCGGCGGGGATCGAAACTCCGATTTTGAACCGCTTGCCCTGGGGGTTCCCGTTGTTCGCGGTCGCAGCACCGCCACCGTTACATCCAAACGACACAAAAATCGCAAGAGCGGCCAGCGCCGCCGTCCAAATCTTCTTTTTCATGCTACTTCTTCCTGTCATTCGTTGGCCTTGCTGCCACGTTGCAGAAGCACCGCAATAAGGATCACAGCGGCACGGACCAGCCCTTGCCAGTTCGTGTCGATGTTGAGGGTCGTCATCATGTTCGAGATCAGAGTCAACAGAACCACCCCGACGACCGTGCCCCAGATTCTACCTTTGCCCCCACGCAGGCTCGTCCCGCCGATTACGACGGCGGCGATGGCGTCCAGTTCATAGAACGACCCAACCGAGCCGGTTCCGACCGAGTTCATTCTTGCTGCATTGAAGAAGGCGGCCAGCCCGACCATCACGCCGATCAGGGTGTAGGCGGCGACTTTGACCGTCTGGGTGTTGATGGCCGAGTAGTTGGCGGCGCGTTCGTTGGAGCCGACGGCGATCATGTAGCGGCCAAACCGGGTGTAGTTCAAGATGAAACTCGCTATGAGGGCCGTTCCGATGAATGCGATCAGGCTCCAATAGATGGTAATCGGCAGACCGCTCGCGTTGTGGAAGAGACCGACCTTGATTCCTCCGAAACCTAGGTCGCCGAACGACGTCACCTGCGAGCGGATTTCGCCGCTCCCGCCCAATACGAGGGCGATCGAACGGAAGCCTGCTAGCCCTGCCAGCGTCACGATGAACGGTGCGACCTTTCCGTAGGCGATGGCGACGCCGTTGAGCGCGCCTGCTACGGCCCCGGTGCCGAGCGAGGCCAGGCACGCTATAAAGATCGCCGTCGAGTCCGAAGCGTGGTTGCCCGCCTCCTTGTTGAGCGCCAGCACGGCGACCGCGCCACAGAGCGCAACCATGCTCCCGACGCTAAGATCGATCCCCGCCGTCATGATCACGAACGTCATGCCGACGGCGACCATCCCGACGTAAGCATTCTGGTTGAACAGAAGGATGATGTTGCCGGCACTGAGAACGCCCCATCCGTTCGCAATGACGTCGATGACGACCAGCAAGAGCAGAGCGACCAGCACTCCGTAGTCTTGGAAGAACTTCTTCATGCTGCCACCCCAGCGGCGCGCAGCATAATGTTCTCTTCTGAAATCTCGTCCCCGGTCAGTTCGCCCATGACTCGGCCCTCTCGCATCACGATGACACGCTCGCACACGCCGACGATCTCCGGCAGTTCCGACGAGATCACGATGCATGCCATGCCCTCGTCCGCCAGACGCTGGATCAGATTGTAAATCTCGCGCTTTGCGCCGACGTCGACTCCCCGCGTTGGCTCATCGAGGATCAGTACGCGAGGCTTCGTGTCGAGCCACTTGGCAACGGCCACCTTCTGCTGGTTTCCGCCGCTGAGGAAGGTGACGTCTGCGCGCAGGTCTCCTGCCCTGATGTCCAGATCGCGCTTCCACTCCTCGGTCCTCTTGGCTTGCAACTTGGCGGAGACCAGCGGATGGCAGTAGGCGCGCAAGTTTGCAAGCGTGGTGTTCGCGACAACGTCCAGGTCGACGTGCAGGCCCGTGCCCTTGCGATCCTCGCTCACGTAGGCGATTCCAAGCCGGAGGGCGTCTTTCACCGAGTTGATGTTGACCTTCTTCCCTTCAAGAGTGACCGTCCCGTTCGACAACTTTCTGGCCCCCACGATCGCTTCGGCCAGTTCTGACCTTCCGGAGCCGATCAGCCCGGCGAGCCCGACGATCTCTCCAGGACGCACGACCAATCCAGCATCTTGCACGAAGCCTGCCACAGAGGCGCCCTTGACTTCGAGCAACGGCTCCCCGCTCCGTTGCGCTCGCTTAGGCGGATAGAAGTCGCCGATCTCGCGACCGACCATCATGCGCGCTAACTCCACCTGGTCGAAGTCTCCCTTCTCCTTTGTGC
>DATLWQ010000068.1:0-8174 GCA_035576225.1 Fimbriimonadaceae bacterium
GTAGGGTGCGGTGAGGGCCGGTTCTGTCGGATGCTCGCCGAACGGGGGGCGACCACGACTGGGATCGACCCGACTGCCGAACTGATCAATGCGGCGCGAGGGAGGCACCCCCAAGGCACGTACTTGCTGGAGGGCGCAGAGGACCTTCCGTTCGGGGACGCTGCGTTCGACCTCGTCGTCTCCTACGTCACGCTTTGCGACATCGAGGACTACCGGGAGGCGATCGCTGAGATGGCGCGGGTGCTCCGACCGGGAGGGCGGCTGTTGGTGGCGGTGCACAACCCGTTCGTGACCGCCGCACCGAACGGGTGGCGACGCAACGAGCGCGGCGAGCGCGAGGTGTTCCCGGTGGACCACTATACGTTCGAGTCGGCGGCGCGGGTCTCCTGGCGGGGAATCGAGATCGTCAACTACCACCGTCCACTCAGTGCGTACTTGAATGCGTTCCTCCGCGAGAGGCTTGTGCTGCGACAAGTCGAGGAGCCACTGCCGAGCGTCGAGGACATCGCCGTACGCCCGGACATCGCCGACTATCTGCGGATCGCGTACTTCCTGGTCATGGAGTGGCGCAAACCGTGACCGGAGCCGACCTCACTCCTGAACTGATCTGGGCCGGGTATTGCCAGGGATACTTCCCAATGACCGTCTACGAGAACGAGATCGAGTGGCTCGCGCCGCGCCGCAGGGCCCTGATTCCGATCGAGGGGATCCACGTCTCCCATTCGCTGAGGAAGGTCATGCGGAAAGGAACCTTCGAGGTGACGTTCGACAAGTGCTTCACCGACGTGATCCGTGCCTGCATCAGACCGAGCGACAACTGGCTCAGTGAGGACTTCGTCCGTGCCTACAGCGAAGTCCACGAGCAGGGGTGGGCGCACAGTTGCGAAGCGTGGCTGGACGGTGAACTCGCGGGAGGGGTCTACGGGGTGGCCGTGGGTTCGTGTTTCTGCGCCGAGTCGATGTTCCACAGGGCGACCGATGCCAGCAAAATTGCCTTGCACGCTTTGGTCGAGAAGTGCGGCACGCTTGACTTCACGGTGTTCGACGTCCAGATCATGAACCCACACCTGAAGTCTCTGGGAGCGTACGAGGTCGGCCATCAGCGCTACCTGAATATGCTCAAGGACGCACTGGCCCGAACCACTGTCTGGTCGCAGCGAGCACCCTCCTAGCAAAACCCGGCAAATCTTCCCGGACGGCCCCAGAGGGGCACCCCGAAAATCTCCTTGAGGCCCATGGACGGGCTTTGGTGCAGGGATGGCACGCAAGAACCTTAAAGTCGTTCGATTGATCGAACCGGACCTCTGTCTGGAGTGCCGGTTCGCACAGACCGCCGACGTCGAAATGTCGGACGGGTCCATCCAGCGCATGATCCACTGTAAGCGGCTCGACTGTGACAACTGGGACTATACGAGCGCCGAACCGGCAAACGAAGTCCACACGGAAGACGAAGCCGCCTAGGTGACGGACGCGCGCTCCATCCGGATCTGCGCGGCCCAATCCCCAAACGCTGATTCCGCCGCGGCCAGTTGCTTTGCTCGCCGGTCATCTTTCTTGCGCAGCGCGTCAAGTGGACTTGGGAACAGTCCCCAATTGATGTTCATCGGCGCGAACTCGCGCGGCGTGTCGTCCTGTAGGTGGCTGACGAGCGAGCCGTAGGCGCAGGGCCGGGGCGGTGCGGGCGTGTGGAGACCCTTAGATTTCCTTGCAGCGACGATGCCAGCGTAGATGCCCATTGCGGCGCTCTCGACGTAGCCTTCGACGCCAGTGAGTTGTCCTGCGACGAACAGCCCCGGGTGGTCGCGCACTTCCAGTGACTCTGTGAGCACCTTGGGCGCCTCGACATAGGTGTTGCGGTGGATGACTCCCAGCCGGACGAAGTCGGCGCGCTCTAGGCCGGGGATCATGTGCAGGACCTCCTTTTGCACGCCCCACTTGAGGCGGTTCTGGCACGCGACCAGCGAGTAGAGCGTCTTCTCCCTGTTCTCGGGGCGAAGTTGCACGACGGCGTAGGCGCGCTTGCCGGTGCGAGGATCGGTGAGGCCGACGGGTTTGAAGTTTCCGAAGCGCAGTGAATCGTGCCCTTTTGCGGCGATCTCGTCGATCGGTTTACAACTCTCGAAGTACTTGGGCTGTTCGAACTCTCTCAACGGAACTTTCTCCGCAGCGACAAGCGCGGTGACAAAGGCGTCGTACTGCTCTTTATCAAACGGGCAGTTGAGATAGTCGTCGCCACCGCCCTTGTCGTAGCGGCTCTGCGCAAAGACGACGTCGTAGTCGATGGTGCTTGCGTCGACGGTGGGGCTGACCGCGTCGTAAAAGTAGAGGCTCTCTCTTCCGGCCTGCTCCGCGAGCCATTGCGCGAGAGGTTCGCTCGTCAGCGGGCCGGTCGCGATGACGAGCAGGCCTTTGTCTGCGAGTATGGCGTCTGCCATTTTCGGTGCGAACTCTTCGCGCACGACCTCGATCAGCGGGTGGCTTTCGATCTTTTCCGTGACTTCTGAGGCGTACTTGTCACGGTCGACCGCGAGCGCTGATCCGCCCGGCACGGCGTTCGCCTCGCCCGTCGGGATGACGAGCGAGCCGAGGGCCTTCATCTCCGACTTGAGTTGTCCGGCCGGAGTTGCAGGATCCTGCGACTTGAAACTGTTGGAGCAGACCAGTTCGCTGAGTAGGGAAGTCTTGTGCGCGGGCGTCTGGGAGTTCGGCCGCATTTCGTAGAGGCGCGCGCGAACTTCGCGCTGCGCGCACGCCCACGCGGCCTCGACTCCCGCGAACCCACCGCCGACGATGGTGACCATCTGGCAAGATTGTGTCAGAAGTGTGCGGAGCCGTCCCAGGCGGTCTGTTGCCAGTTGTCTATTGCGTCGGCGCCCTCAGTCCACGACGGGAGTACGAAGTGCAGGTCGCGAGCGAGCCCGATCAAATAGGGCTCGTACATCGCTTGAAACTCGTCCAGTCGTTCGTTGAAATCGGATCTGACGCTGCCGAAGGCGCCTTCGAGCCTTCTGAGAAGGCGCCCTCGTTCCTCTTGAGTGAGACGGCCTGGAGCATGCTCGGCAGGAGGGTCTTCGAACACATATGACAGGTCGACGATCACGTGCCGCGACATTGCGAACGTTGCCTTCGCCTGGAACACAAGGTCGTGCTCCCAATCTTCCAGCGGGTCGGCGCCGGCCATGACCAGCGCGCACAAGTCGAGAACGGCGGTCATGGCCGATAGCCAGGACTGCGTTTCGTGCTGCGACCTATAGAAGGCCAGGATCGGATAACTCAGATACCCTTCCAACTGTTCCGACGACCATTGCTCGGCGTCCTTCAGGAACTCGCGCATCGAACTCATCGCGCTCTCGCCGCCAAAGCGACGTAAGGCGACCCCCGCAGACGGGACCGAGCCGAACCGCGAATCCATTTTAATAATGAAGTGCTCGCGCTTTGAAAACGCTTGGTAGAGGATCGGGATGTAACTGATGACGATCGCGAGGAAGCCGAACCCGGTGCCTGCCTCGGCCACGGACACTAACTGTCCCAGCGATGACCGGGCGACCATGTCTCCATAGCCGAGCGTGAAGAACGTCACGCCGCTGTAGTACAGATATTGCCTGAAGTTTGCAGCAAAGCCGAGATCGCCGATGCCCATGTGGACGAGACCAAAGCCGACGATAAGTACTGTGCCCCAGACCGCGAAAAGGAAAATGATGCACAACGCGCCGAACGACATGAGCGCCGATGCCCGAAGTTGGCCTGCGGGGAGCCTGTCCGTCACGAAGTGCCAGACTTGCCACACGAACCTGTAATAGATGGTCGAAAGCCGAACTCGGCGCTCGACGAGTTTTGGGATCACGATCGTTTCGAACGTGTCCCAAAGGATGAGCAGGATCAGCAGCGCACCAAGGACTGCCATTTTGCCCTATGATACGTTAGAGGCAACGGCGTCGCCCATTTCGCGCGTGCTGACCAGTTTGCAGCCGTCCTCCTTGATGTCGACCGTCCTGTAGCCGTCCTGCAGCGCGCTTTCGACAGCGGCCTCGATCCGATCCGCGGTCGCGCTGTCATCGAGCGAAAATCGCAGCATCATCGCCGTGGAGAGGATCGTCGCCAGCGGGTTGGCCTTGCCTTGGCCGGCGATATCGGGGGCGCTGCCGTGGATCGGCTCGTACACACCGAACTTCGTCGACCCGAGCGACGCAGAGGGTAATAGACCGAGCGAGCCGGTGACCATCGAAGCCTCGTCGGAGAGGATGTCGCCAAACATGTTCCCAGTAAGGATCACGTCGAACTGCGCAGGGTTGCGCACGAGTTGCATCGCGCAGTTGTCCACAAGCATGTGGCTGAAGGATATGTCTGGGTTTTTCTGGGCAAACCTGTCCACAACCTCACGCCAGAGCCGCGAGGTCTCAAGCACGTTGGCCTTGTCGACGCTGGTGATCTTCTTGCCTCTGGTGCGGGCGATGTCGATGGCGACCTTGGTGATGCGCTCGACTTCGGGCACAGAGTAGACGCAGGTGTCGATCGCCGTGTCTCCACGACGCTCGCGGGGCTTGCCGAAGTAGATCCCACCGGTCAGTTCGCGCACAACGACGACGTCCATCGCCCCATCCCGCAGCGGCGAGGCGTGCAAGAGAGGCTTGAGGGTCTTGGCGGGACGGATGTTGGCGAAGAGTTCAAGTTCTCCGCGCAGGCGGAGCAGGCCGCCGATCTCCGGGCGCTTGCTGAGCGGCTGCACCGAGTCCCACTTGGGGCCGCCGACTGCGCCGAGGAGTGCTGCGTCCGAAGACTTGCAAAGTTCTAGCGTCGCGTCGGGAAGAGGGTCGCCGCAGTCGTCGTACGCAGTGCCGCCGATGAGCGCTTCCTCGAACGTCAGATCAGAGCGTGCGGCCTTGAGGACCTTGACGGCTTCTTTGGTCACTTCGGGTCCGATGCCGTCACCAGGCAGCACGACGATCTTCTTGGTCATGCGTCGGATTATGCCCAATGCGCCTGGGCGCGACCGGACTCCCGCTAGGCTGCCAACCGCTCTGGTGCGGTGCTTTCGCCTTCTTCGATCTTGAACATGTCGACGATGAGGCTGAGTTTCTTGGCGGCGGTCTGCAAGCCTTCGGCTAGACTCCTTAGTTCCTCGACGGCGTTGCTCTGCTCGCCGACGTTCGCACTGACCTCCTGTGTAGAGGCGGCCATCTGCTGTCCAGCGGCGGCAAGCTGCTGTGCGCCCGCCGAGGTCTCGGCGCTCACATCCGCGACGGACTGGATTGCCTGTCCGACGACGCCGGACTGGTGGGACATCTGTTGGACGATCGTGTCGTTGTCGTCTGCGACGACGCGGACCTGCGAGATCGCGCTGAGGATCTCGTCAAGGCCCTCCAGGACCTCGTCGGTCTGCTTGACGCCCGTCTCGACCTGGATCGTCGTCGACTCCATCGCGCTGACGGACTCGTTGACGCCGTGCCGGACTGCCTCGATCAGATCGGAGATCTCCTTGGTCGCCTCGCTTGACCGCTCGGCGAGTTTGCGGACCTCTTCGGCGACCACCGCGAAACCGCGGCCGTGCTCGCCGGCCCTTGCGGCCTCGATCGCGGCATTGAGGGCGAGGAGGTTCGTCTGTGAAGCGATGTCACTGATCGTCTGCACGATCGCGCCGATCGTCTCCTGCTTTTCTCCCAGGTCGCGAACGACGGCGGAGGCGCGTCCGACCTCCTGCTGGATCTGTCGCATGCGGGACACCGTGTTCTCGACGACGGTGCTGCCGTGCCGTGCGGCCTCGTCGGCGCGGGAGGTGGCGTCCTTCTGGCTCTTGCTGCCGACGCTGACTTCGCTGATGGCCTGGTCGAGGATCGCCATCGCGTGCGAGGCCTTGGTCGCGCCTGAGGCGGACTGCTCGCTGTAGCCCGCGATGCAGCCTGCGGTCTGTGCCGACTCGCCCGTCGCGCTTGCGATCGCCTCCATCGAGGAGGAGATGTCGCGCACGCGGCCCGCGATCTTGTTGGCCGATTCGCTGAGGCGCTCGCTGACTTCCGCCGTGTCGCCGGACTTCGCCTTGACCGTGCCCACAATGTTCTGCAGGCTGTAGAGCATTGTTGATAGCGAGTTGCCCAGAACGTCGTGCTCACTCCGCGGACTAACGGTGACGGTGAGGTCGCCCTCGCTGACCGACCGCGCGATGCGCGCGTTCTCGCGCAAATAGGCAACGAGGCGGTGGAAGGCGTCCGTGAGCGCGCCGAGTTCGCGGCTGTCGTTGTCGAACTGCGTCTCGATGTCACCGTCTGCGATCTGTTCGCCGGCCTTTGCGAGTTCGGAGATCGGCCGCATGATCGACCGTGAGAGACCGAGGGTAAGGACGATCGCTGCGGCGATGAGGATGAACTGCACGAGCAGTCCAAACTTCTGCACGGCAGTGACTGCGTTGAGCGCGGACTTCTTCTGGTCCGTCGCGTACTCCTCGGCGGTGCTCTCGTATTGGCTCACGCCCTTTTCGAGCCGGGTCAGTGCCGGGAGGTACTCGCGAAGATATGCGACCTTCGCCTCGTTGGTGTCGCCTTTGTCGATGAGTCCGGCGATCTTGACTTCCGCTGGCTTGCAACTACTGTTGTCGATCTGTCGGACGGTGCTGAGCATCTTCGACAGTTTCGCGGAGTCGGGAAGTTGCTTGAGCGTCTTCTCGGCGCTCTCGAAGTGGCGCTCTGCAGCGGCTTCGGCCGCGGACTTGGCGGCCATGTGGGCCTTGTCGAGGGTCAGGATGTACGCCGAGACTTCGGTCGCCATCGTCTGCAGTTCGGTGCGGGCGCTCTTGATCTCGCTGACGGCGCTGCGGCTTTGATCGACGACCGTGTCGATCTTGTTGCGATAGGCGTTGCGGCCGTACTCCTGGATGCCGAAACTGAGCACGGACAGCGCGACGATCCCGCCTGCTGCGAACCCGATCTTCTGCGCGACCTGCATCCTGCGCCAAAACTTACGAAGGGACTTCATGTTCCAACCAGCCGTCAGGCAGCACGGCGCGACCGAACTGCCGCCTCAAATGACTGAGAAAATTATCGGGAGGCCCAGGTACAAACCTCAGCCTGGCAGAAATACCAGAACAGGCTCATTTGCGCTGCTCAGTCCCTGATGACTTTGATCACCACGCGCTTGCGGCGCTTACCGTCGAACTCGGCGTAGAAGACCTGCTGCCACGGCCCGAGGTCCAAAGAGCCGCGAGTGATCGGCAGGACAACTTGGTGGTGCATCACGAGGTTCTTTAGGTGCGCCTCACCGTTGTCTTCTCCGGTTCGATGGTGCCGGTAGTTTTTCCGGGGAGCGAGCCCGTCCAACCACTCTTTGATGTCCTCGATCAGTCCGTCCTCCCAGTCGTTGACGTAGACGGCGGCTGTGATGTGCATGGCGCTGACGAGCGCCATGCCCTCCTTGACGCCTGATTTATCCACAGCCTTGGCGACCTCGTCCGTGATCCTGACGAACTCCTCTCGCTTCTTGGTCTCGAACCAGAGATATTCGGTGTGCGACTTCATCGGCCTCCATTCTGGACCGTAGAGCGAGTTCGTGCCCAAGGTATCCTGACCTTCTATGCGCTCAGGCGCGGCCAGCAGCAGTGGCACGAGCTTCGTGCAGTGTCACAAGTGCAAAAAGACGCTCTTTGCAGCGGAGTTCGAATCGAACTTCCGAGTCTGTTCCCATTGCGGGCACCACCACCGCCTGACGAGCAAGCAGCGCATCGCGTACACGTTTGACGAGGGGAGTTTCATTGAGACCGACACCGAACTGCGCGGCATCGACCCGCTGTTGTTCCCGGACTACCACGAGAAGCACACAGGGGCTGTCGCCAAGACTGGCGCGCAGGACAGCGTGGTGTGCGGAACGGCGATGCTCGAAGGCACAAAGGTCGCCGTGGCGATCGCGGACTTCCACTTCATGGGAGGATCGATGGGCTCGGTCGCAGGAGAGAAGATCACACGGACCCTGGAGCGCGCGTGCGCGCTGAAGTGTCCTGCGGTCATCTTCTGCGCCTCTGGCGGCGCGCGAATGCAAGAGGGACTGCTCAGTCTTATGCAGATGGCTAAGACGACGGCGGCGGTCGAACGATGTCGTGACGGCGGCGTCCCGTTCATCTGCGTGTTCACAGATCCGACGATGGCCGGAGTGCTCGCGAGTTATGCGAGCGTGGCGGACGTGATCATCGC
>DATLWQ010000069.1:0-2700 GCA_035576225.1 Fimbriimonadaceae bacterium
GGCGTTCCGGGTCGTGACCCCACGCGGCGTGGAACTGGTCAACGCCTCGGTATATGCGATCCGGAACGAGGACGGCAGAGTCACCAAGGTCTATGGGTTCCGCGTGCAGGCCCTCGACTGCCGGCCCGGGAACAACACCGAAGTCCGGGTCGGGCACTGGGAAGAGGACGACTACGAAAGCCCATTCTTCACGATCGACGAGGAGTTCGCGAGGATCCTAGGCGTTCCGGGGCCGGGTCTGGTCAAGCGAGATGACGTTGACTGGCACCGCCACCCGGACGACGTTCTCCGCGTCCGAAAGGAGTGCGAGACTGCTGTCGCCGAAAAGAGGGAGAGCCTGACCACAGACGTTCGGCTCGTGCTGGGAGACGGCGAGGTCGTTTGGGGCCGCGCCGAGAGGCGATTCGACTACCGTGAGGACGGCACCGTCCATATCAAGGGCACGTTCTCGGTGTTTCGATAGGCCCGAACTTCGGCAGGGCATTTCCGTCACTCCATTTGGAGCGGAACAGAATAGATGTTAGCGACTCTTTTGCTCGCGTCGATCGCCCTCGGCACACAGGGCAAGCCGACGCCGATGCCCATCAAACACTTCGTCTACATCATCCAAGAGAACATTACCTTCGACCACTATTTCGGCACCTATCCTGGCGCTGACGGCATCCCAAAGGACGTTATGCTGGCCGTCAGTCCTGGAGGAACTCCCGAGTTCGCGCCCTTCCACCTCAGCCAGACCGCGATTCCGCACGACCTCGGCCACAGTTGGCAGGCGGCGCACGCGGCAATGAACGGGGGCAAGATGGACGGCTTCATGTGGGCGGAGTGGCCTGCGGCTCTCAACTACTATTGGAAGGGGGCGGTCCCCGATATCGACCCTGACGACATCCACCCGGTCGCAAACCCAGTTGTCACGGGCCAACGACGGAATCGAAACAGACGGAACAACCAGGGCGCAGTCAGGGGCGGCCAGTTCCAGCGCAACAACCAGCGCAACGCGCAACCCCCGACGGGCCCGGTGCCCGACTGGGTCAAGAACACGATGTCGTACTACGACTATCACGAGATCCCGAACTACTGGGAGTACGCGCGCAAGTACACGCTGTGCGACGCGTTCTTCTCCTCACTGGCGGGGCCGAGCGAGCCGAACCACCTTTATGAGGTCGCGGCGCAGTCGGGGGGCCTCGTGAACAACCCCGGACCGACGATCGGCGGCCAAGAGGACGTCTACACGTTCCCGACGATGGTCGACCTCTTCCAGAAATCGAAAGTGTCGTGGATGTACTACGACGAGAAGAAGGACCCCCAAAAGCACTCGCTCTGGAACCCGATGCCCGGCTTCAAGGCGTTCAGGGACAACCCAAAACTTATGGACCACCTCGTCCAACTCGACCAGTACTACAAGGATATCGAGGACGGCAAACTTCCGCAGGTTTGCTGGATCGTTCCGACGGGGCCGGACAGCGAGCACCCACCGGCGGACTCCGCGCGGGGAATGTGGCACGTGACCGACCTGGTCAACGCGATCATGAAGAGCAAGTACTGTAAGGACACTGTCATCTTCGTGACCTGGGACGACTATGGCGGGTTCTACGACCACGTCTATCCGCCCGCGGTCGACACATACGGCTATGGGCCGCGC
Source organism: Fimbriimonadaceae bacterium (assembly GCA_035576225.1). Taxonomy (GTDB): domain Bacteria; phylum Armatimonadota; class Fimbriimonadia; order Fimbriimonadales; family Fimbriimonadaceae; genus JADFMN01. Next base: position 1,640 of record DATLWQ010000069.1, read on the forward strand.
GTCCCGGCGCTCGTGATCTCGCCGTATGCGCTTGCCGGTCAGGTCGTGCACACGACGTTCGACTTCACCTCGCCGCTGCGGTTGATCGAGATGTGCTTCGGACTTCCCGCGCTGACAGACCGCGACCGACACGCCTCGCCGATGCTCGACTGTTTTGACTTCAGCCAGAAGCCGCTCCCGCCGACGGTGATCACGCGAGACACGAAACTCGACTTCTCAAATATGAAGATCCGCACGCAATAACTGCGTGCGGACCTCTTCGTAAGGTTAGGTGGAGGCAATCAGGCACTATTGCTGGGAGGCGGCCGAGTCCTCGGTGATATGCTCCACCGGTAACTGTAGCCTGTTACTCGGAACATCGAAATGCCACGAAACTACTTGATCGCAGTGATCTTCTCTGTATTGTCGTTCTCGGTCGCCAAGGCCGATGTCGCGTTCACCACCTTCCTCCCTGGCGACGGCTATAACTCCTCTACCGGCTACTTGGTCAGCGGGCCAAACTCTGCCTTCGGCGTGAACGCCTGGGGGATGCAGTTCACGTCGTCCCTCGACGGGGAACTCACTTCGGTCAGGTTTGCGGGCCAGCATGGATCCGGCGGCTCCCCGATGCAGATCCAACTCGCTGCCGACGACGGAAGCGACGGAATCGGCGCCACATTGGAGACGTGGTTTTTCACGCTCTTTGGTTCCACTTCTACTATCTACACCCTTGTGGACAACTCGCCCGGGCTCACGCTGAACAGTGGACACAAGTACTGGCTCACGTTCGTAGACTCTGACCTCGAGGTAGACGGCATCAACGCAGACGACGCGTCGGTTCCCCTCGGTCGCTTGGCTGGGGACGGCGGGAGCGGCTGGTCCTATACCGACAATCAGCAACTCTCGGCGTTCGACGTGAACGTGACGCCAGTGCCGGAGCCCGCTTCGATCCTGTTCCTCTCGCTCGGCGCGCTGGCCGTGTGGAAGCGCAAGCGCCGCGCCTGAACAGCGCGGTTCACTCACCGCATCCTGTCAACATCAGGCCGCCGTGCACGGACGGTAGGGTGTAGGACACCTCGACC
>DATLWQ010000070.1:0-1574 GCA_035576225.1 Fimbriimonadaceae bacterium
CGGTTGTTCGCGGACACAGCACTGACCCGCCACCGGTTTGGATTTGAGTTTCTGACGAAGTCCGTGTGGGACGTCCCACACGAGATCTACGGGGCGTCGACGTTCATCTATGGGACGCTCCTCGCCTCGGCTCTCGCGCTCGTGATCGCGGTTCCGCTCAGCATCGGTGCGGCGCTGTTCTTGACCGAGGTGGCGCCGCGATGGCTGGCCACGCCCGTGGCCTTCTTGATTGATTTGTTGGCGGCTGTTCCGAGCATCATCTACGGTTTGTGGGGTCTGCTCGTCCTCTGCCCGTTCGTGCTGAAGCACGTCTCTCCGTTTCTCGTCGACCACCTCGGGGCGAATCCGCTCTTCGTCGGCCCGGCACGCTTGAACAACGTGTTGGTCGCGGGCCTGATCTTGGCAATCATGATCACGCCAATCATCACGGCGGTCTCGCGCGAGGTCATCAAGACGGTGCCTCCTGCATCCCGCGAAGCCTCGGTCGGGCTAGGGGCCACGCGCTGGGAGACCATCAGGCGTGTCATCCTTCCCGAAGCCCGGAGCGGAATCACTGGAGCCGTGATCCTCGGCCTCGGACGCGCGATCGGCGAGACGATGGCGGTGGTCATGGTCATCGGCAACACGCCCCAGATCAAGGCCTCGCTCGTCCAACCCGGCTACACGATGCCCGCCTTGCTCGCCAACGAGTTCAATGAGGCCTTTAACGTGCCGCTCCAACTGTCTGCCCTGCTCGAGGTCGCGCTCATCCTTTTCGTCGTAACGCTGATCGTCAACGCGTCTGCGCAACTTCTGCTAACACTCACCAAGCAGCACATCACAGGAAAGACAGAGAGGTTCCCGGCACTTTCCGACTTCGCTCGCAACGGGATGGACCTTCTAGGCCGGTACGCCTTCAGCGTCATCGTTATCGGTCTATTGGGCCTACAGGTCGTGAGCGACTTTCGTGCTTACGGCCCCGGTGCCTTGGGTCGCGGGTTTGAGATCATGCTAGTTGCGGCTGTCCTTGTGACCGCGTTCGTGCGCTTCCTGAGTTCGAAGGCCCCGATGGTCAAGTGGAGGTCTGTGGTCGACAAACTCATGCGCTGGACGCTCTCTGTGAGTGCGTTCGTCGCTTGCTTTGCCTTCGGCACGCTGCTTGTCTACGTCGCGATGCGGGGAGCGCACGGGATCAACCTCGATCTGTTCACAAAGCTGCCGACTCCGGCTGGCGTCCCGGGCGGTGGACTCAAGAGCGCGATCTTGGGGACTCTCGAACTCGTTCTGATCGCGAGCGCTATCGGTATCCCTGCAGGACTGTTGTCAGGTGTATTCGTCGCCGAGTTCCATTGGCACAGGCTCGGCGCGCTCGTCCGGTTCGCTGCTGACGTACTGAACGGAATTCCCTCGGTCGTGATCGGCCTGTTCGCGTATGCCGCGTTCGTGCTCCCCTTCGGTCACTTTTCAGCCTGGGCTGGCGGTGCTGCGCTAGCGATCATGATGGTACCGACAGTTGCGCGGACGACTGAAGAGATCCTCAAACTCGTGCCGAGCAGCTACCGAGAGGCGTCGGCAGGGCTTGGAGCAAAGAAGGT
>DATLWQ010000071.1:0-9953 GCA_035576225.1 Fimbriimonadaceae bacterium
GTCGATGCCGCGCGTCGGCTCGTCCAACAGCAGCAACTTCGGCTGTGCCGCGAGCCAACGGCTCAGCAGCACCTTTTGCTGGTTTCCGCCGCTCAGGCTGTCGATCGGCCTTGCGGGGTCGGCGAGTTTGATCTGCAGCCTCTGCACGTGTTCCGCGACGGCACGCTCCGCCTCCTTGCGCGGGATCTTGCGCAGCCACCCGCGCCGCGCCTGCAACACGAGCAGCAGGTTGTCCGTGACCGAGAGCCCGGGGCACACGCCCTCCGCCTTGCGGTCTTCCGGACAGAAACCGATGTCGCGCCGGATCGCGTCGCGCGGACGCTTCGGTCTGAACGACTCGCCGCCTTCTGTGACCGTGCCCGAGTCCGCCGGTGTCGCGCCAAAGATGAGTTTCATCGTCTCCGTCCGGCCCGAGCCGAGCAGGCCCGAAAGCCCGACGGTCTCGCCTTTGTCGACCGAAAAACTGACCGGCTCCATCGTGCGCTTCCTGCCGAGCGCCGAGAGTTCGATGAGCGGCTCCTTCTGCGCGCGAGCCTCGTGCGCGACGTGCGGCACCTCTTCTAGTTCCCTTCCTAACATTTGCGCGACAAGCCTCTGGCGCGGCAGATCGGCGATCTTCCAGTCTCCGACCTTCTTGCCGTTGCGTAGCACTGTCACGCTGTCTGCGATCGAATACACCTGGTCGATGAAGTGCGTGACGAACACGATCGCCATGCCTTGGTCGCGCAGCAGGCGCACAAGATCGAAGAGCTGCCCGACCTCTTCTTGATCGAGGCTCGACGTCGGTTCGTCCAGCACCAGCACCTGTGCGTCTCTGTCCACGGCTCTGGCGATCGCCACCAACTGCTGCACCGCAGTCGAGAACTCGTCAAGCGAGCGCGATACGTCGATATCAACGTTCATCCGAGCGACCGACTTCCTCGCGCGCTCCCTCATGGCCCGCCAGTCGATCTTTCCGAACCTGCGCGTCTCCGATCCCAGGCACACGTTTTCTGCGACCGAGAGGTTCGGCACGAGGTTCACCTCCTGATACACGGTGCTCACACCGAGCGACTGCGCGTGAACGGGCGATGTCGGCCTGATCTCCTCGCCGCCGAGCGTCAACGCGCCCGCGTCCGGCTGGTGTACGCCCGTCAGAACCTTGATGAGCGTCGACTTTCCCGCTCCGTTCTCCCCCATCAGCGCGCGCACCTCGCCCTTCTCGATCGAGAACGACACGTCGTCTAGCGCAAGCACGCCCGGGAACGACTTGCTCACATGGGACATTTCGAGCAGCGGCATCGCTAGTCGTCCGCGGCTGTCGTGACCTTCCATTCGTGGACGCCGCTCGCCCAGCCGTCCTGTTGCGTGACCACCAGCCTCAGCGCCGTCGTCGTGACCTTATCGAACTTCGCCGTGCACCATTTGTCCTTAGCGACCGGGTACGCGTCTGCCTTCAAATCCTTCCACTCTCCATTGGTTAGCGCCTGGATCTTCCATGAGACCGGGATGCGGCACTCGCCCCGCCCCGTGTCGTCGAACCAGTACACATCGACGCCGGTAGCGGTAATCGGATTCGTCCACGTGTATTGGATCCACTCTTGCCCGCCCTTGTGCGGCCAAAAGTGCGCAAGCGCCTTCGGCTGTTCACCACTGGATGCCGGCTCGACCCCGTCGTTGACGCCCCACGGCTGAGCGTTCCCGCTCACGTAACTCATCGTGACCTGCGCCTTCATCGCGGTCGTCAGGATGCGCGCGGGCGGCTGCTCCGTCGGCGTCCAGACCACCATCTTGCCGCGACCGCGGTTCGCCCAAAAGCCATAGGGGATGAACTTCGCGACGGCCTTTTCTTCCGGCTTGAGCGGCTGGTACAGCGTGTTGTCCCAGTCCTCGGTCGTTCGCTTCTCGGCCTCTGCGGTCACTTCCACAACGCCGTTCAGCAGTTTCTTCTCGTACTTCGCGGACGTCTTAGCCCCGCGCGGCACGACCAGTTCATCGACCTGCGTCACGTTGTCAACCTGCTCTGCGCAGTAGACGAGCGGGCCGCGCTGGATCGCCGCCATGCCGCGGTCGTCCTTCACGCTCGGGTGCGCCTCCATCTGCACGACAGGCATCGGCAGATCGAGCACGACTTTGTCGCCCTTCTTCCAATCGCGGTCGACCACGAAGTAGTCGCGCTCCACTGGCGCGTCGACCTTCCTACCGTTGACCGAGACTGTCGCCCCGCTGCACCACCCCGGGTCGCGTAGACGCAGCGCAAATTGTCCCGGCCCCTTCATCGTGTACGTCACCTTCCCGCTCCAAGGGTAGTCGGTGGCAACGTCCATCGCGACCTTCTTCCGCCCGACAGTCGCGTACATGTCGCCGCCGACGAACAGGTTCACGTAGAGCGAGTCGTCAGAAGTCGCATAGATGTAGCCTCCCAGCGACGCGATCGTGCGCAGTACGTTCGGCGGGCAGCACGCACACGCGAACCACGGCGAGCGCGCGTGGTTGCCCATGCTCGCAAGCGGATTCACATAGAAGAAACTCTTACCGTCGAGCGACACGCCGCTGATCACACCGTTGTAGAGCGACTTTTCGACGGCGTCCATATACTTCGCGTCGCCGTAGAGCAACGCCATGCGGTGCCCCCACAAAGCCATCGCGACGCTCGCGCACGTCTCCTGATACGCTGTGAGGTTCGGCAGGTCGTAGTCCACCGTAAATCCTTCGTTGCTGTTGCTCGGCCCGATCCCACCGGTGATGTAGACGCGCCGCTGGGTCGCGCTGCGCCACACGCGGTCGAGCATCTTCAGCAGTGCAGGGTCTTCAGTCACGCGCGCGACGTCCGCCGCGCCGGACATGAGGTACGCGGCGCGCACCGCGTGCCCTTTGATGTCGGCCTGCTCGCTGATCGGCAGGTCGTCGATCCAGTAAGTGCCGTCATACTGCTCGGGCGGCGTGCCGTGCTCTTCGGCAAAGTAGTGCTCGCCCCGCGTGTCGATCAGTTTGGCGCTCAAGTCGAACCACTTCTGGTCGCCCGTGACCTTCCACAGTTTGATCAGCGCCAGTTCGAGTTCAGGGTGCCCCGGGTAGCCCAACTGCTCTCCCGGCCCGTAGCGCGAATTGATCAAGTTCGCGGTCTTGAGAGCGACGTTGAGGAAGTTGCGCTTGCCAGTCGCGCGGAAGTGTGCGACGGCCGCCTCGATCATGTGCCCCGCGCAGTACATCTCGTGCCAGTCGCGCAGGTTGGTGAACTCTTTGTCGGGATGTTGTATCTCGAAAGAAGTGTCGATGTAGCCGTTGGGCTGTTGCGCCGCCGCAATCAGCGCGATCATGTCGTCCATCTTCTTGTCGAGCGCAGGGTCGGGGTGCGTTGCGAGAGTGTAGGCGATCCCCTCCATCACCTTGTACACGTCCGAGTCCGCAAAGACGTAGCCCTTGAACCCAGTGTGCTTGCCCTCCTTGACGAGTTCGAAGTTGGTCAGATTTCCTGCGTTCTCCAGCATCTGCAGGCTGTGCTCGACCGTTGCTGTCCGGTTGACCTCCTGCCTCGGCTGCCAAAACCGGTCGCGGATGTGGACCTGGTTGAACGTGACCGGCTCAAGCTTGGCGAACTCCTGGTGGCCGTCTGACGCCATGAGGGCGAGGGCGACGAATGTGATCATGGCTGTATCTGCAATATAGCATGGGGAGGGTGCCGCTCCTGCGGCACCGGTGCGGCCTCGACCGAGTAACCTCCGCCCGTGGCTACGAGAAAGACGACTTTCGGCGTGATCGTCGGGAACCGCGGCTTCTTCCCCTCGCACCTGTGCGAGTCCGGACGCAAGACGATCCTGCACGTATTAAAGGAGGAGGGCTACGGCACCGTAATCCTCCCCGTCAGCGCACGGCAGTTCGGCTCCGTGGAGTCCCTACAGGACGCGCGCGCCTGCGCCGACCTCTTCAAGAAGAACGCGCACCGCATCGACGGCGTCATCGTGACGCTGCCGAACTTCGGCGACGAGCGCGCCGTCGCGAACGCCCTAAAGTTCGCCGGGCTCAACGTGCCCGTGCTGGTCCATGCGTTCGCCGACGCCTCCAAGCGCATGACGATCAAAGACCGCCGTGACAGTTTCTGCGGCAAGATGTCCGTCTGCAACAACCTCAAGCAGTACGGAATCCCGTTTTCGCTCACGACGCTGCACACCGTCGATCCGACGTCTACATCGTTCCGCGGCGACCTGCGGCAGTTCGCGGCGACGTGCCGCGTCGTCAACGGCCTGCGCAGTGCGCGGCTCGGTGCGATCGGCGCGAGGCCGACGGCGTTCAACACCGTGCGCTACAGCGAAAAACTCCTGGAGCGCAGCGGGATCAGCGTCGACACGCTCGACCTCTTCGAACTGATGGGCTGGGCGAACAAGATGACCGCGAAGGACGCCAAGGTCAAACGCAAACTCGACCAGATCAAGAAGTACACAGCCACAAAAGGCATCCCCGCCGAGAGCCTCGACAAGATGGCGCGCCTCGGCTGCGCGATCGACAAGTGGTGCAAGGAGGCCGAACTCGACGCGACAGCGATCCAGTGCTGGACCGCGATGGAGGAGTTCTACGGCGTCGTGCCGTGTACATTGATGTCGATGATGTCCAATAGCCTCATGGCGAGCGCGTGCGAGACCGACATCGCCGGCACTGTATCCATGTACGCTCTCCAACTGGCAAGCCAGGCGCCTTCCGCTCTGCTCGACTGGAACAACAACTACGGCGACGATCCCGACAAGTGCGTCGTCTTCCACTGTTCGAACCTCCCCAAGGACGTCTTCGCGTCACAACACATGGACTACCAGGAGATCATCGCCGGTTCAGTCGGAAAGGAGAACACGTACGGCACCGTCGTCGGCCGGATGCGCCCTTCGCAGTTCACGTTCTGCCGCGTCAGCACGGACGACCTCAACGGCCGGGTGCAGGCCTACGTCGGTGAAGGCAAACTGACAAACGACGTCCTCAACACGTTCGGAGGATTTGGCGTCGCGCAGGTCAAGGGGCTGCAGTCGCTCCTCAAGTACATCTGCAACAACGGCTTCGAGCACCACGTGGCGTTCAACCTCTCGCAGTACGCGCCCGCCGTCGAAGAGGCGTTCGGAAACTACCTGGGCTGGTCGACGTACAGGCATGGCTAGTTACGCGCTGGGGCTCGACTACGGCACGAACAGCGTCCGCGCGCTGATCGTCGACACCGCTACCGGCGAGGAGGTCGGCACTTCCGTCTGGAACTACCAGCGCGGCGAAGAAGGCGTGATCCTTGATCCGCGAGACCCGCACCTCGCGCGCCAACACCCGCAGGACTATGTCGAAGGCTTCTCCGGTTGCGTCAACGGAGCGATCAAGCAGGCGAGCACCCACGTTGGCTTCTCGGTCGACCAGATCGTTGGGATCGGTGTGGACACGACCGGCTCCACGCCCATCCCCGTCGACGACACGGGCAAACCGATCGTCTACCAAGAGAGGTTTGAAAAGGATCCGAACGCGATGGCGTGGCTCTGGAAGGATCACACCTCGTTCGCCGAGGCGGCCGAGATCACGGAACTCGCCAAGAAGCGCGGCGAGCCCTACCTCGAAAAGTGCGGCGGAACGTACTCGTCCGAGTGGTTCTGGTCCAAGATCCTGCACTGCGCGCGCGTCGCGCCCGAGGTCTTTGACGCGGCCCACACTTGGGCCGAGGCGCAGGACGACATCCCAGGATGGCTGTGCGGTATCAAAGGCATGGAGAACGTCAAGCGCGGCGTCTGCGCCGCCGGGCACAAGGCGATGTACCACCCGGACTGGGGCGGTCTGCCGTCCGAAGACTTCCTGCACGCGCTCGATCCGCGGCTTGGTGCGCTACGCTCGCGGCTTTACACGACGACCTACCCGGCCGGCGACAAGGTCGGCGGCCTCGACACTGAAATTGCATTTTGGGTCGGGCTCCCGGCCGGTATCCCTGTCTCGGTCGGCGCATTCGACGCGCACCTAGGCGCGGTCGGTAGCGGGGTCAAGCCCGGAACGATGGTCAAGATCATCGGCACCAGCACCTGCGACATCATGGTCGGCGACGCCTCGACTCCCGACATTCCCGGTGTGTGCGGCGTTGTTCCGGGCTCTGTCATCCCCGGCATGGTCGGAATCGAGGCGGGACAATCGGCTGTTGGAGATCTTTTTAACTGGTTCGCCTCGCGCGTGGCACGCTCGACCCATGAAGACCTGACTGCAGAGGCGGGGGCGCTGAAGCCCGGCCAGAGCGGTCTGCTGGCACTCGATTGGAACAACGGCAACCGCACCGTGCTCGTCGATCCGCTGCTGACGGGGCTCACAGTCGGCCAGACGCTCCACTCGACCGCAGGCGAGACTTATCGCGCCCTCATCGAAGCCACCGCCTACGGCGCGCGCCGCATCATCGAACAGATCCGCGCGCACGGCGTGGCCGTCGACGAGATCGTCATGTGCGGCGGCATCGCCGAAAAGAGCCCTCTTGTGATGCAGATCTATGCCGACGTCTGCGACATGCCCATCAAGACCTCGCGCTCGGCGCAGACCTGCGCGCTCGGCGCGGCGATCGCCGGTTCCGTCGCCGGAGGCGCGCATTCGGACTTCCTCTCAGCCATCGGCGCAATGACCGGCGTGAAAGACAAGGTCTACCAACCGTCGCCAGTTGCCGTCGCAATATACAATCGCCTCTATGAGATGTACCTACGGTTGCACGACGCCTTCGGTGGACTCGGTGGCGACGTCTCGAAAGTCATGAAAGACCTCTTGGCGCTCAAACGCGAGGTGACGACGTGAACATCGAATCTCTGCGCAAGGAAGTCTGCGCGGCGAACCAGGCTCTGCCGAAGGCAGGTCTCGTGACGATGCACTCTGGCAACGTGAGCGGGCTCGACGTCTCTTCGGGCACGGTCGTGATCAAGCCGAGTGGCTTTGACTACGACGCGCTCACTCCCACTGACCTAGTAGCCGTCGAACTGTCCGGCGGCAAGGCCGTCGATTCCTCACGCAAACCCAGCGTCGACCTGCCGCACCACCTCTTCCTCTATCGCAACATGCCCGAGGTGCGTGCGGTCGTCCATACGCACAGCAACTACGCGACCGCGTTTGCAGCGTGCGGCAAGCCGATCCCCGCCGTCCTCACCGCGATCGCCGACGAGTTCGGCGGCGACGTTCCTTGTACACCCTACGTCGACAACGAGGGCGACCACATAGGAGAGGCAATCCTCGCGCACAAGACCGACCGCGCGCCCGTGGTCCTGCTCGGCAACCACGGCGTGTTCGCTTGGGGGCCCAGCGTCGCAGCCGCGCTCAAGGCCGCAGTCATGGTCGAGGACGTCGCAAAGACGGTGTTCCTCGCGATGCACATCGGCGATCCCTCGGCCCTCTCGAAAGAAGAGATCGAGAAGTGGTGGGACCGCTACCAGAACCGATACGGCCAGTAAACCGCCCGCTCAGTACTTGCGGTCCGGCAGGACCTCGGCAGCGTTGTCGACCGTGAACATCGAGTCCTTGATCACCGTGCGCTTGGGCAGTTTCTTCCCGGCCAGCACCGAGTCGACGGCGTCGAAGAGGAACGGCCCGAGAAGCGGGTTGCACTCCACGGAGCAGTTCATGTCGCCGTCAACGATTCCTTGCAGCGCGTCATGGATTCCGTCGATCGAGACGATGATGATGTCCTTGCCGGGCTTCAGCCCCGCCTCTTTGATCGCTTGCACCGCGCCGACGGCCATGTCGTCGTTGTGGGCATAAAGCACATTGATCTTCTTGCCTTCGGGACTCTTGAGGAGCGCTTCCATCACTTCCTTGCCCTTGGCCCGCTCGAAGTTCCCGGTCTGCTCGAAGACGATCTTCATGTCCGGGTGGTCGGCGATCACGTCGCCAAAGCCCTTTTCTCGGTCGTTGGCCGGCGCGCTGCCCGGCGTGCCGGTCATCTCCGCGATCACCGCGTGCCCGCCCGTCTTACCGACCAGCCACTGCGCGGCCCTTCGCCCCTCTTCGATGAAGTCGGATCCGATGAACGTCACGTACAGGTCGTCCGGGACGTCGGGACGACGGTCGGACACGATCACCGGGATGCCCGCGTCCTTCGCCTGCTGTAGGATGTTCGTCCAGCCAGTCTCCACCACCGGCGAAAACGCGATGACGTCGACGCCCTGGTCGATAAAACTCTGGATCGCCTTGATCTGGTTGACCTGATTGCCCTGGGCATCGGAGAACTTCAGTTCGATCCCCCGCTTCTCGGCCTCGTCCTTGATCGAGTTCGTGTTGGCAGTCCGCCAGGCGCTCTCTGCGCCGATCTGGCTGAACCCGACGACGATCTTCTTGCCCTCAGGCCTCTTCCCGGCCTCGGCTTGAGAGTTGTTCGGGGCCCCGCCCTGGCATCCCGCCAGAATGGCAAGCGCGACTGCGAAAGGCACGAAGGTGCTGGTCTTCACGAAAATCCTCCAGGGCGGTCAAACCCGCCACCGAAGGTCATTATGGCACCCTGCAAGAGGGCTTGGCGCACGGATCGGCACCCCCCGTCCTACCAGGGACCGACTTCTACGGAACTACTGCGCCAAAATCACGTTTCAGCACTCTGGACACAACAGTCATGAAACCTTGGGCCTGGTTCCTCGTCCTGGTCCTCGCCATCGCGGGGCTCGTGGGTTGGCGCATCAAGACCAACTCAGGCACCGAGCAAGGGGCAAGGCGAGGCAGACAGACGCCGACCGTCGAGGTCGCCACGGCCGGGCAGGCCACTGTCAAGGACACCATCCAGGCGGTAGGGTCGCTCGAGTCGCCCCAGCGCGTCGAACTTTCGCCCAAGAGCAGCGGTCGAATCGAGTTTCTGCAGGCCCGCGAGGGAGACCGCGTCACCGCCGGACAGGTGCTCGCACGCATAGACCCTTCAGAGGCGAACGCGCAAGTGGTCTCGGCAAAGGCGGCATTGGCCGCTGCCCAATCCCGTCTCGCTGAGGCGAAGCTCCAACAGGATCCCAACAGCGTCGCAGTAACGTCGCAGGTGGAGCGCGGCGACGCGGGAGTGAAGAGCGCAGAGGCAGCGCTGGAGCAGGTCAAGAGCAACTCGGAGTCGCAGATCGAGGCGGCCAAAATGCAGGTCACCGACTCGGATGCGAAACTCAAAACCGCCGACTCCCAGGTGACGAACGCAGAGGCGGTCCTCGGGCGAGAACAGGCGAGCCTGAAGAACCTCCAGATCAAACTCGACCGAACGCGCGAACTCTACAAGCAAGGCTTCATCGCCGCGCAGGACGTCGACGACGCAAAGACGGCGGTAGAGGTGCAGCAGAACAACGTCAAGGTCGCCGAGTCGCAACTGGCGGCCGCAAAGCAGGCGCGCACCTCTGCGCAGGCTCAACTCGACGTCTCCAAACTCCAACTTTCGATCGCACAGAAGAAGGCGACAGCCGACGTCGCCGCAGCCGAGGCGGCGGCAGTCGAAGCGAAGACCGGCCTGAAGGTGGCACAGTCGAACGAGGCGCAAAACCCGGCATACCAAGAGAACCTCGCCGCCCTCGGCTCGGCGGTAGAAGCGGCCACAGCGCAACTCGACCTCGCCCAGGCGGCGCTCGACAACACGGTTCTGACAAGCCCGATCGACGGAGTGGTCACGGCGCGCAACGCCGACCCGGGCACGCTCGCGACGCCCGGCCAGCCTGTCCTCGAAGTCCAGTCCCTCGGCTGGCTGTTCTTCAAGTCGTCTCTACCGATCGAAACGGCACCGCTCGTCTCGACGGGCCAGAACGTCGAAGTCAGCATCGACGGAATCGACGGACGTACGTTTTCCGGGACGGTCAGCAACGTAAACCTCGTCGCCGACCCGCAGAGCAGGCAGTTCTCCATCCAGATCCGTCTGGACAACCCCGAGGACGAACTGCGCCCCGGGATGTTCGGGCGGGTCAGCATCGTCACCAAGGAGGTGCGGGCCAAGGTCGCCGTCCCCAAGGAGGCGGTCGAGGTTTCCGAAAAAGGATCGACGGTGACAG
>DATLWQ010000072.1:0-2702 GCA_035576225.1 Fimbriimonadaceae bacterium
ATCGTGCCGCCCTTGTCGTCGATCCCGATCTGCTCGGGCATGATGTGGATCACCGAGTAAGGCGAATCGTCCGTGAACTCCTCGCTGTTCGCACCGGCGAGCCCGCACACGTTGCGCGCAAACTCGATCACCGCCATCTGCAGTCCCAGGCATATACCGAGAAACGGAACGCCGCTCTCGCGCACGTGCTGCAGAGCCTTGATCTTCCCCTCGATCCCGCGCCCGCCGAACCCCGGCGCAATCACCACCGCGTCCGCGCCCGCCAATAGCCCGACCGGATTGGATGTCTCCTCGAACTCGCTGCTCTCGATCCACTTCACCTCTACGCGGCAGTCGTTCGGGATGCCTGCGTGCACCAGCGCCTCCGCGATCGATTTGTACGCGTCGCCGTTGCTCGTGTACTTTCCAACGACCGCGACCGTGCAAGACCCCTTCGGGTTCTTCAGTCGCTCGACCAGCGTCTCCCACTCTTTGATGTTGCTCGGCCGCGGCTCTAGTTCCATCCGCTCGACCACGAAGTCACCCACACCGCTGCGCTCATACACCAGCGGTACCTCGTAGATCGTCTTCGCGTTCATGCTCTCCACGATCGCACGCTCCGGGACGTCGCAGAAGAGGCTGAGTTTCTCGCGCACGTCGCCCGGCAAAGGAACCTCGGTGCGGCACACGAGCATGTCCGGCGAAATGCCGATCTCGCGAAGTTTGATGACGCTGTGCTGAGTCGGCTTCGTCTTGATCTCGTGCCACGGCCCAACCTGCGGGATCAGCGTGACGTGCACGAACAGCGTGTTCTCCCTCCCCATGTCCTTGCGCAGTTGTCGGATCGCCTCCAAGAACGGCAACGACTCGATGTCGCCCACCGTACCGCCGATCTCCGCCAGCACGACGTCCGCCTCCTGTTGCTTGCCGACGTCGATGATCTGCCGCTTGATCTCGTTGGTGACGTGCGGGATCACCTGCACCGTCGCGCCCAGATAGTCGCCGCGCCTCTCCGCCTCGATGACGTTCTTATACACCTTGCCCGTCGTGACGCTGCTGCCCTGCGAGCACGAGACGTCCAAAAACCGCTCGTAGTGCCCCAGGTCGAGGTCCGCCTCCGTCCCGTCGTCCGTCACGAACACCTCGCCGTGCTGGAACGGGTTCATCGTCCCCGCGTCCACGTTGATGTACGGATCCAACTTGACCGGCGCGACCGTGTACCCCCTGTTGCGCAACAGACGGCCCAGGCTGGCGCTCGTGATCCCTTTCCCGATCCCGCTCACCACGCCTCCGGTCACAAATATGTACTTCGTCATCGCCCGGACACCCTGAAACACGGCGACGCGCGCCGAATTGACCATGGGGTCTTACGGATTATACGAGATTTGCCCAACTGCCGCAAGCCATCTTTCCACTAGTTTTGGGCCCATGGAGCGCGGGCATTCAGCCCGCATCCCGGTTCGCGAGCCTTCAGGCTCGCAGACCGCTCACTCTCCCTGCAGGGAGAGTGAGCGGCGAGGGTCAAAGACGCGCCCTCGAACCTCGCACCCCAGTATCATTAACCGAACGTGCTTCTCGCCCTCCTCCTCGCCGCCCAGACAAAGAGCGTCCGCTTCCTCCCGCCGACGCCCCTGCTCGTCGACGGCGCGCCGATTGAGGTCGACGGCGGACACGGGGTTCCGACGTTCGTCGACCTGAACGGAGACGGCAAGCCGGACCTCGTCGTCGGGCAGTTCACGCGCGGCGAAGTGCAGGTCTTTCTAAACAAAGGCACAAAACCCGGCCCGACTTTCCAAAAGCCGACGCTCCTTCAGGCGGGCGGCAAGCCCGTGAGGGTCAGTTACGGCTGCTGCATCGGCGCGGCGCCACAGTTCGGCGATCTCGACGGCGACGGCGTGACCGACCTCGTCTCCGGCTCCTACACCGGCGGGCTCTATTTCTTCAAAGGCACAGGCAAAGGAGCGTTCTCTGCAGGCGTCCCCCTCTTGCCCAAAGACGAATATCTCGGCGCCACTCTCGTGCCAGCGCTCGCCGACTGGGACGGCGACGGCCGCCCAGATCTCGTCGTCGGCACGCAGCGCGGAGAGGTGATCCTGCTCAAAAACCTAGGCCAGACGCACTTTGCAACTCCGACGTCCTTCACCTCCGAAGGCAAGCCGATCATCGCAAAAGAAGGCGGCCCGACCGTCTTCGACTTCGATGGCGACGGCGTCCTTGACCTCCTCGTCGGCGACGTCGGAGGAACCCTCACCATTTACTTCGGAAAGAAAGAGGGCGGCACCGACCTCTCCGCTGGCAAGAGCGTCCTGCCCGCCGACCGCAGGCCCCCCTTCCCCGGCATACGCCTCAGACCCACCGTCTTCGACTGGAACCACGACGGCAAGCCCGACATCATCTTCGGCGACTTCCGCCCAGACGGATCGCCCGTCCTGCCCGTGCCCACCGACGTCCAACAACGGCTCCAGTCTCTCAATGCCTCGTCCTCTGCCCTCGCCTTCCGCGTCCTTTCCCGAGAGAAGGAACTCGAGGCCGAGGCTCAAAAGCAGGCCGGAATCACCGACCTCTCCAAGGCGACCAAGGAGCAGATGGAAAAGTACCAGGCTGCCCTCGAGGCGCTCTCCGCGAACGACGACCAACTCAAAGCCCTCGGCCAGGAAAAGGCCGACCTCGAGCGCCAAATTGACGCCCTGAGCCAAAGTAGACCGGTCAGTGGAACCCTCTGG
>DATLWQ010000073.1:0-2274 GCA_035576225.1 Fimbriimonadaceae bacterium
TCGCCGGCCGCCGACACGGCCGCCTACTCGAACGCGGTCACGGAGCTCTTCGTCGAGCCGGCCGCGAAGCTCGAGTACGTCTCGCTCCAGAACCTCTCGCAGGAGACGTGGCACTTCGCCTCGCACCACGCGCGGGTGGAGCGCGACGCGGAGCTCGACTGGGTCGCCGGCGGCTTCGGCTCGAAGAAGGGCAAGACGCGGATCCAGAACGACCTGAACGGCGTGGGCGCGACCTCGCGGGTGACGGGCGCGTACTTCGCCGACGGGACGCAGCACCTCGACTACGACACCTTCCAGGAGCACATCGCCCCGCACTGCACGAGCGACTTCGCCTTCAAGGGCGCGCTCCGCGACGAGGCGACGGCGGTGTGGCGCGGGATGATCCGCGTCGAGCAGGACGCGCAGAAGACGAACGCGTACCAGGAGTGCCGGAACCTGATGCTGAGCCCGACGACGCACGCGGTGCCGATCCCGGGCCTGGAGATCCTGGCGAACGACGTCCGCTGCACCCACGGAGCGACGGTGGGCCGCGTCGACCGCGAGGACCTCTTCTACCTGATGAGCCGAGGCCTACCGCGCCCGGAGGCGGAGCGCCTGATCGTGCGAGGCTTCTTCCAGGACGTACTCGACCGGATCGAGCTCGAGCCGGTGCGGGAGGCAGTCACCGCAGCGCTCGAGGCTCGCATTCCGCAGGCATAACGCTCGACCAGAACTGGCAGGTCGTACCAAAGTGAAGTGCCGTGCCTTGCACTCCCTCCGAGCTGCTGGAACTCTGTGCCAATGCCTCGCATGCCTCCAATGCGGCAGGGAGACCCTCTCCAAGTAAAGAAGCGTGACCTTCCATTCTCGTTCTGGCCGGTCACTCGCGGCCGTCGGCGGTATGGACTTCAGCACAGCGTCTTTGCAATGAGTCCTTGGGCTGTTCTCCAAGGCGCCGTCGTCGCCCGCTGCGATACCGCTACGCGGCCAGAGGCAGCAGCCTTTCTCGCCCAGGCCGAGAACTTTTACACGGCAGCGCAGAGCGGGATTCTCGCGGCCAATCCACTGCTGCTCTACTACGCTTTTCTGAACCTCGTCAAGACTCTCATCCTGACGAGTCATACAAGTACCTCGCTGGTTGAGGCACGTCACGGCCTTGTGGAACGTCGCAGTCCTGCGGTCGACGAGCTTGCAGGGGCAGAGATCGCCGTGATCGATGAACCCAATCGACCAAGCGTGTTTCCTCTGCTCGCTCGCGCGCTCGGGTTCACACCTCCGCCCCACGGAACACAAGTGCGGATCCTCGATCTTTTCCCTGAGGTCGTCGTGGGACACCGTCTGTGGCGCCAGGCCGGAGGTGCTGAACGATTCGTTTCTGCAGCGCCCGTTCTCGCCCACGACCCGATCGGACAGACTGTGTGGGCAAACATATTCGTGGAGCAGAGTGATCTTGCGCGATTCAACATCACCCATCGGGATGTCTTGGAGTACAGCCTCTCGGGCCAGTACAGGGAGGTCGCCTCACCGATCGAGAACTATCTCTGTTTCGAGGAACTCGAACCTCTGACCTACGGCGATCGTCCGAGTGACCAGATCGCTCAGGTGGTCCGGCGTGTGCGACCGCATCTGTGGCGTGTCGCTACTTCGGTTCCTCCCTACCGTAAGTACTACCTCTATGTTTCGCCGAGCCGAACCGAGTTGCCGCAACTTCTATCGCTCTACGCCCTCATCTTCTATCTGGGCTCGGTAACCCGTTATCGTCCTCACGTTTTCGCCCAGATCATGGAGAGTCCGTACGGTGCATTCGTGAGCGAGTTCATCGCGGCTCAACCGGAGCAACTCCTGTACCTACTCGCATCAGAAGTCTGCGAGCGTGAGGTGGTCAAGCCTGCGATCATCTGATCGCTACGACGGCAGTCTTCTGAAGCTGGAGACGTCATGGTGCATGGGAGCTCTCGCCGCAGCTCACCAGCTCACCGCTCCCCAGACGCCGCCAAGACGCCCGACTGCCGTGGATGGATCACCTGCCGTAGTCAACTACGCAGGTCGAGGGCGTACCGGAGCTTGTGCTCGACCTCGAGGATCTTCCCCAGCGGCAACGTCCCGATGGGGCGAGGATCCAGGATCGTCTGGCGAACCGTGTGCAAGTCGTGGCAGAGCACAAAGCTTGTCGCCGACAGGCCCGTCTGTTCTTCGGGCTCGACGACCACCACAGACGGAATCGACCGGAAGCGGTCCTGCCTAGTAAGGCGAGCGACGACTACGTCCATCCCCGCGCGATTGATGGCGTCAGCC
>DATLWQ010000074.1:0-1965 GCA_035576225.1 Fimbriimonadaceae bacterium
AACGCTACGACCGGAAACATCGATAACTGGTTCGTATCTGGTATCGATAACGTCTTCCAGCACACCTATATGCTACGAAGCGGAGACTCGGGCACGGCCACGGCGATGGGTGCCATGACGCTGGATTCGGCGACGCAGGCGTTGCCTAACTTCCTCGAACTCATCTACTCGGACAGCACGTTTTCGATCCAAGTCCGGTACTTGTTGACCGGCGGCACCTCCGCGGCCGACCTCGCTGAGAGCGTCAAGGTTACGAATATCAGCGACAGCACCGTCAACGCGCGCGTCTTCCAGTATTCCGACTGGGACATGAACAATACGCCGCTGAATGACACGGTGGTGCGGACGAACAGTTCGTCGATGCAGCAGACGGACGGCATCGTTTCTGGGATCACTTCAGTCCATGGCGGTACGCCTGTGCCCGACTTCAGCCAACTTGGCCTGTTCGCGAACATTCTCGGCAACATCACGTCGACCAACGGCTATTTCCTCGACACTGCGGCCGGCGACGGGATCGGTCAGTCGTTCTCCGGCGACGCGGCGTACGCGTTCCAATGGAACCGCACGCTTGCTGCGGGCGAGTCGTTCAACTTCAGCACCGACAAAGTGAGTTCGGTGCCCGAACCGGCTTCGCTCTTCGCCCTCACCCTCGGTGCGCTGGCCCTGATCCGAAAGCGCAAGAAAGCCGCCTAGCCTAAGCAATCCAATCGCAAGAAATCAGCCTGGACCGGCGATCCGGTCCGGGCTTTTTCACGCCTGACCGAGGGTTGTGCGCGCCTTGCCGAAGGTGACCTCCAAGCCAATTGGCCACGGCTGTGTGCCAGATATGGGGGTTCCGCCGACGTAGGTACCGTTCGTCGATCCCAGATCGCGAACCATGACGCCGGTCGGTGAAACCGTCACCTCGGCGTGCCGCCGCGAGACGGACGGCTCCCAGGTCAATGCAACGTCACAGGACGCGTCCCTCCCTATCGTATTGACGCCGTTCCTCAGTTTGTGTCGATGTCCCAGGGGATCGACCAGCATGAAGCCTCCCGCAACTGGCGGAGTCGCAGCCGTACGAGGGAGCTCCTTCTTTCTGGGCGGGGAATCCAGCCTTGTCCTATACAGGAGACGTGCCGACCCGACGCCGACAACGTCGCCGTCGTTCAGCCATTGGCTTTGTGCAGGCTGGCCGTTGACAGTCACGCCTGGCCCCAAATCGACCACGTAGTGCGCCTCCTCATCTGCATGGATCTGAGCGTGCATCGGCGCGACCGAACCGTCAGGGGGAAGGTACACCTCGTTCCCCTCGAAAGACCCGATCCTCGCGACCGCACCAGCGAGCGTCCATTTGCGCCCCTCCGTCATCCCATGGCGCGACGTCAGCCACGCCTGCTTATAGGCAAGGAGCGCAAGCCCGAACCCGAGACCCAGACCCGCACCTTGCCCAATATACATCGCCGAGAAAGAGCCCACGTTGAGTCCCGCCAGTGTCCCGCTTGCCGACCCGGCGGCAAAGAAAAGCGAGAGAAAGAGAATTGTGAGCGCGAGACCTGCCGCGTTCCTGAAGACATACCCTGTGGCTGCTCCGATCACGGTCGCCAAGAGAGTCACACCTCGGTAGTAACGGGAGAACCCGCTTCCCGTCCAGACCGCGAACGCGATCGCCGCTGGCGAAAGAACAACCCACAAGGGTGTCCACAGGGTCTGTATTCCGTAAATCTCTCCTGTGTCACCGACGTAACCTCCCAAGGCATGGTGCACGGCTGCAATGAATCCGAGGTCCAACAGCGCATCGATACCGCAGTTGAGCGCACCCCCCAATAACAGTGCAACCACAGACATCACGATGCGAGTGCCGAGTGGCTTGGACTTCAGAATGAAGAGAGTGAGCAATCCGGCGACGAACGCGCCGAGCAAGAACTCTCCCAAGTGACCGTATACGGTGCCGAACGTCACGGTGTTCCGCACGTCGACCTGGGC
>DATLWQ010000075.1:0-4541 GCA_035576225.1 Fimbriimonadaceae bacterium
AGACGCGCTGCGCGCACCCATCCGCGCAAACTCACCCATCGAATTCTCGTCGAGGAACGCGTTTACGAACGGCAGCAGCGGAGCGACTTCCGCGTTCTCCATGTCGGCCTTTGTCCAGAGGATTCCGTCCTTCGTGTACGAGCCGCCGACGTCCGCGACGAGGTCTCCCTCAATCTTGCCGCGGAACATGTACGAACCTTCGGCACCGTCGACCTGAAACCGGTGCAGACCGAGCAAGACTTCGTTCTTCCGCACCGACGCGTCGGAGTAGTGCACCGTCCCTTGGTCGATCGCGATTCGGGTCGACCCGCCGGTGGATTTCTCATCCAGTGCTTTGGGGAGCATCTTGGCGATATCGAATGATCCATCGGCAAGACGACGGACATAGACGACCGGCCGTGAAAGACGAGCGACGACCACGTCGCCGTCGAGCCCTACGTCGACGAGATCGACGCTGGCCACCATTCGGCCGGAAGGGTCGTACACTCTGACCTTGTTGATGAAACCGTCTAGTTTTGAGAGGTCAAAGTTGTACGATTCGGCCCGGACAAGCATCTGTCCCGCATCGGATTCATAGCGGTATTCGATCGGCACACCGGGCGCGCTCATCGTGTTCACGCACCGCGCCATATAGGCGCCGCCCCAATAGGCGACGACCGCAGTCGGCGCCCATGCCAGAAGTTTTGAACTACCTAGCAGCGCCCGCCACGATGTGTGCAGGATGCCTCGCATTCGGCCGTGTCTATAAGCATAGACGCCTTTTACTGCGCGGCTGGAACGGTTTCACCCACTCTTTCCAACCTTTCCTTCATCACCTTCTCGCTAAAGGCGATGGCGTTGTAGGAACTGCGGATGAACGGGCCGCTGGCGACGAACGCGAAGCCGATCTCCTCGCCGATCGCCTCGTACTCTTTGAAGACGTCTGGATGGATATATTCCACGACCGGGAGGTGTTTCATCGTGGGCCGCAGGTATTGGCCTATCGTGATGGCGTCCACGCCCCTGTCCCGCAGGTCTTGCAGGGTCTTGACGACCTCGTCCCTCGTCTCCCCAAGCCCGAGCATGAGGCCGGACTTCGTATAGATCGTCGGGTCGATCTCCTTGGCCATCTCCAGCACGCGCATCGTGCGCTCGTAGCGCGCCTGGGGCCGGACGATCGTGTGCAGCCGCTCGACGGTCTCAATGTTGTGGTTGTATATCTCCGGGTGCGCGTCGCATACCACTCGGACGCACTCTTCCTTTCCTTTAAAGTCCGGCGTGAGAACTTCGACAATAACGTTGGGGAGTTCTTTGTGCAGCGCACGGATCGTCTTTGCAAACTGTTCTGCGCCCTCGTCCTTCAGGTCGTCTCGCGCGACGCTCGTCACCACCACGTGCTTGAGACCGAGGTCCCTCGTCGTCTTCGCGACATTGAGCGGCTCGAACGGGTCGACTTCCAGACCTCTTCCGACCTTGATCGCACAGAATCCACAAGACCTCGTGCAGGTGTCGCCGAGGATCATAAAGGTCGCAGTCTTCTTGGTCCAGCACTCAGGCAGGTTGGGGCACCGCGCAGATTCGCACACCGTGTGCAGGTTCTTCGAGCGCATCATGCCCTCGACCTGCTTGATGGTGTCCGGGCGCGGAAGCCTGATCCTGAGCCAGTCCGGAAGCCGCTGGGACATGCTTAAAGTATGACAGCGGGCCGTTCAGCACCCGGGATCGACCAGAGACGCCCTACGCGAAACTATAAGGGTCGACGTCGATGAAGACCCTCGTCCGCCGCGTGTCGAGGCCTGCGACCGCCTCCAGCACTGGCGACGGATCTTCGTCCACGGCCATCTTGACCAGTATGTGCCGACGCCAGAGCCGCTTGCGGCGCTCGATCGGGCACGAGGTCGGGCCAAGCACCGTGTCGCGCGGCATCGCGTTCCTGATCCGTTCCGCCGCAGTGGCCGCGACCGCAACGACACCTTTATAGTCGTCGCCGATCACGAGCACGTTCACAAGCCGGACGAAAGGAGGATACGCGGCTTCCTTGCGCTCTTCAACCATCGTCGCGAACATCGATTCGTAGTCGTGGGTGCGCGCACACTCGATCGCGACGTGCGTCGGGTTGAACGTCTGCACCACCACTTGCCCCGGATCGGAACCTCGTCCCGCCCGGCCCGCTACCTGAGAAAGAAGTTGGAACGTGCGCTCTGCCGCGCGGAAGTCCGGGATGTTGAGCGAGACGTCAGCGGCGATGACGCCAACGACGGTGACGTTGGGAAAGTCTAGACCCTTTGCCACCATCTGTGTACCCACCAGGACGTCGATGTCGCCTGCGCGGAACTTTGCGAACGTCTCCTCGAGCGCGCCCCTGATTCGCGTCGTGTCACGGTCGAGCCGGGCCACCTTCGCCGTCGGAAACTCGTCCCTCACCGCCTCCTCGACCTTCTCGGCGCCGACACCGAAGCCGCTGACCTTGTTCCCTCCGCACTCTGGACAAGTGTCCGGGGCGGGCTCCTGGTGCCCGCAATGGTGGCACCGCAGTTTTCTGTCCCTCCGATGGAGCGCCAAGGCGACCGAGCAATTGGGGCACAGGAACCTGTGCCCACAGTCCCGGCAGACGATGAAAGGAGAGTACGAGCGGCGGTTGAGGAAGAGGATCGCCTGGTGGCCTTCAGCCAACGCCTCCTTTAATAGGGCCTCCAGGCGCGGTGAGAAGAGAGAGGCCCTCTTCTCCCTGTACAGGGTCGTGAGGTCTTCGATGTGGACCTCCGGGAGTTTCGCGCTCGCCGTGCGGTCGGGCAGATCGAGCCTGGTGACCCTTCCCTGCTCGGCCTCATAGAAGGTTTCGACGCTCGGCGTCGCCGAGCCCATCACCAGCGGCGCACCGAAGCGCTCCGCGAGGAACGATGCCAGCCGCTTCGTCTGGTATCGGGGCGCGTTCTCCTGTTTGTAACTCGCCTCGTGCTCCTCGTCGACGATGACCAGGCCCAGATCGGTGAACGGCGCGAAGAGCGCCGAGCGCGCGCCCAGCACGACTGGCGACTCGCCCTGACGTACGGACATCCAGTTTTCCAGCCGCTCGACCGGGGTCATGTTGCTGTGCATCACCGCGACGCCCTTGCCGAACCGGCCGCGCAACTGCGCGACCACCTGGGCTGTGAGCGCGATTTCGGGCACAAGGTAGAGCACTTGCCTTCCCTTCTCGAGCACGTCGGCCGCGGCTCGCAGATACACCTCGGTCTTGCCCGACCCCGTTACGCCGTAGAGCAGGAACCTCTCGCCCTTTCGTTCTTCGATCGCCTTCGTCAGCGCATCGATCGCCTTTTGTTGTGCCGGGTTCGGCACCGGCGGAACAGTTCGCTCGATCTGCTCCTCCTCGACCGGCTCGAGAAGCCCCTGCGTGACGAGCGCACGAACCGTCGAGTCGCTCACTTCGCTGAGCGCCTTGATCTCCTTCATCGTAAAGGAGGCCGTCTCAGATCCCTGCAGGCGCATGACCGTCACCATCTGCGCCGGTCGCTTCTTGCCTGCGCCGGAGAGGAACTTCTCGATCTTCATGGAGTCCTGCGTCAACCTGAACAGCGCGTTGGGCTTGTTGCGATCCGTCGTCGGTGCGACCAACAGCGTCCTCGCAGCCAAGCCGCGCCGCTCTAGGGCGTTGAGCGCGCTGCGTGCACCACGAGCGACTGGACGTGACTTGGTGTCGTTGATCCCGCCCTCGCGCAGAACGCTCAGTGCCTCCTTCTGCGACGATGTGAGTTCTTCCTTCGGCTCTTTCCCGGTTGCGCGCCACTGCGTCACCACTCTGTCTCGGATGCCTGGCGGCGCGACCAGCGACACCGCCGTCGCAAGCGGCGAGAGGGTCTGGTGCGCAACTTCGTGCGCGAGGGCTACCGTTGATGCGGGCAGATCGACGCCTTCGACCCTAGGCCCGAGGTCTTTGAGGGCCTTGACGTCGAACCCCAGCTCCCGCTCGTCTGTCTCGCGCACGGCCATGACGAAACCCATCACTCGCCGCGGGCCGAGCGGCACGAAGTGAGCGTCGCCGACCCTCGTATCTCCGGTCGCCCGATAGGTGTAGACGGCCTCCGATCCCGCCGACCTGGCGTCGATCCCGACGTCCGCAACGAGCATCACTTTCTCAAGAACTGCAGCGATGCGTCATTATAGGGTCAACGCGAGGGGCCACCGAAGACCGGCGGCGCAGTGTCGTCCTTGTAGTACTCGCGGTCCGCCTCAAGCAACTGCAACATGTGGTCCTTCGTCACTTGGTAGCCGCTGTCGTTAAAGAGGTTGTGCCTCTCGCGCGGATCGGCCTTGAGGTCGAAGAGTTCCCACTCGTTGATCGTGTAGTACCGGACCAATTTGAACCGGTCAGTTCGGACGCCGTACTGTGGCGGCACGTGGTGCGGCTGCGGGTACTCGTAGTAATGGTAGTAGATCGAGCGTCGCCAGTCGGTAGGGTGCTCTCCTTTTAGTAGAGGCACGATGCTGCGACCCTGCATGTCCGACGGGATTTTCGCGCCAGCGATGTCAAGGAACGTTTCGGCAAAATCGATGTTCTGCAC
>DATLWQ010000076.1:0-5064 GCA_035576225.1 Fimbriimonadaceae bacterium
CTTCGATCCACTTCGGCACGCCGTCGGAGAAGACGAGCGCGTCGCCGAGGTACACCCGCGTCTTGTTAGCGCCGCCGGCGATGGCGTGCAGCGCGACGAGCCGCTCCACTCCCGGCAGTGTCGGCAGCGATGAAGCCTCGATCTCGATGCCGACGTTGCTCGCCCTAGCGATGTTGAAGAGGTGTCCCGCCAGACCGAACCCGGTGACGTCGGTCGCGCACTTCACCCCGGCCTTGTGCGCGGCCT
Source organism: Fimbriimonadaceae bacterium (assembly GCA_035576225.1). Classification (GTDB taxonomy): domain Bacteria; phylum Armatimonadota; class Fimbriimonadia; order Fimbriimonadales; family Fimbriimonadaceae; genus JADFMN01. Next base: position 247 of record DATLWQ010000076.1, read on the forward strand.
CGGCCGCAGCGGCGTTCAAAGTCGACATCGCGTCCACCGCCGCGCGCATCTCCTCCTCCGTGCAAAGTTCGAACTTGACCGCCGTGTTGACGATCCCCGTGCCGAGCGGCTTGCTCAGGTACACGTCGTCGCCGACCTCCGCCTGGTCGTTGCGGAACACCGTGGCCGGATCGATCAGCCCCGTCACCGAGAGCCCGAAGAGCGGCTGGTCGTTCTCGACCGTGTGCCCGCCCGCGATCGCCGCCCCGGCTTCGAGCGTCTTATCGCGCATCCCCTCCAGGATCTTTGCCCACACCTCGGCGGGCTGTGACTCCGGGTCGAAGCAGCACACGTTGAGCACCGTGACTGGCTTGCCGCCCATCGCGTACACGTCGCTCAGAGAGTTGGCGGCGGCGATCCGGCCGTAGTCGTACGGGTCGTCGACGACGGGGGTGAAGAAGTCGATGGTCTGCACCAGCGCCTGGTGCTCAGACAGCCTGAACACCCCCGCATCGTCGCTGTTTTCAATTCCGACGAGCAGGTTGGGATCGGACGAACGTGGCAGTGCGCGGAGGACCTCCGCTAGCTGGGCCGGGCCCAGTTTGCTCGCTCAACCCGCGCAGGTGACCATTTGCGTCAGACGCATCAAGTTCAGAATACCAAGGGGGAGTCAAAAGTTCGAAGTCGAAAGTCGAAGGCAACGAGAATCGAACCGAACACTCCGGGGAGGGTGTCACTCCTGCGACACCGCGCGACACTCTCGAGACCTAGCGAAGTCTATGGATCTCGCCCTGAAACGGCCAATCTGCTGTCTTGGCGACGAGGCCGTGCCGAACAGGATTCTCCACCACGTATTGCCATTTCTGCTCAGCCCTGTTACGCCGCACCCGGGTGTCCCAGAACTGCTGTTGCCAGATCGGTTTGTCGCCCGGGTGCGGCCAGGTCTTCGAGCACTGAGATTTCCAGTAGGCGACCCACTTTGTTAGAGACACCGCGTCGACTTGTCCAGGGGCACAAATCAGATGTACGTGATCTGGCATGACCACATAGCGCCCGACGAGCCAATGGTCTGCGGATTTCCACACGCGTGCAAGGGTCTCGTGCGCTTCTTCGCGTGCGAGTATTGGTTTGCGATCCTTCGTGCACACCGTAGCGAAGTACACGGAATCGTCGAAGACCGAACGATCTCGCGTGATATGGATCGGATACCTCCTCTTCGGGCTTTCCATGCCTTCGTTTTCATAATAGCCGAGGACGGCACATTCCGCCTTTGGCGGTGTCGCAGGAGCGACACCCTCCCCGTTTCGCTTTTGGCGGTGCAGCTGGAGCGGCACCCTCCCCGCTACGATTTGTTCCGGATATGCAGGAGGTCGCCGTCCTGGATCACGTGCTCCTTTCCTTCGAGGATCATCTTGCCGGACTTGTACGCGGCGTCGAGCGACCCCGCCTCGTCGTAGTCGGCGTAGTGGACGACCTCGGCGCGGATGAACCCCTTGGCGATGTCGTTGTGGATCGTCGCGGCGGCCTTCAGCGCGGTGCTGCCCTTGCGCAGCGGCCAAGCGTGCGTGTCGTTTTCTCCCGCCGTAAAGAAGGTGATCAGGCCGAGCGCGTCGTACACCGCCCGTACGAGCCGCGCGCTGGCGGGCTCGCTCAAGCCGAGCGATGCGAGGAACTCCGGCTGGTCGGCGGGGTCGAGTTGCGCGATCTCTTCTTCCAGGGTTGCGCAGACGGCGAACGCCTGCGTGCCGATGCCCTTGAGTTTCTCGATCTGTGCCTTGACGTCGGGCCCGGCTCCCTCCTCGCCCGTGTTGAACGCGACGACGGTCTGCTTTGCCGAAAGGAACTGGTAGTTGCGGCAGACCTTTTGCTCCTCCTCGTTCAGATCGATCGCGCGGATCGGCGTGCCCTCCTCGAGGACCGGCTTGATCCTGTCGAAGAGCATCTTCTCGTTGTACTCGGTCGACCCGGGTGCGCGCGTCGCTTGCATCTTCTGCAGCCTCTCGAGCCGCGCCTCGATGGTCTGCAGGTCGCTGAGCACCATCTCGACGTCCACCGCCTCCTGGTCGCGCGCCGGGTCGACCGAGGCGTGGTACGGGGCCATCGGCGAGTCGAACGCGCGCACGACGTGCAGCAGGACGTCGGCCTTGCGGGCCTGCTCGAGGAACCTCAGCGAGAACATCTTCTGGCCAGACTGCACCGGCTCGATGTCGTCGTGGAGGATGACGGTGGCGGGCGTCGACTTCTTCGGCTGGACCTGCGCGACGATGCGGTCGAAGCGCGGGTCGGGCACGGGCACGGCGGTCACGTCGCCCTTCGCGTGGCCCTGCGCGGCCGCGCGGTAGAGCGTGGACTTTCCGACCTGCTGGTATCCGATGATGCCGACCTTCATGGGCTCTGTCCGGGCTGCTCGAACTCGACCTTCACCGGCCTGTCGCCGCGCTGATAGGGGAGCACCCAGAAGAGGTAGATGCTGAGCAGGAGCAGGACGAGCGGCCACCAAGGGAACCGCTTCCGGTTACGCTGCTTGGTCTCAAGCGCCACGGAAACCGAGTATAGCCGGGTCGGCTGGTAAGATCGGGCAGATGGCCGGTGCCGGACCGACCGCTGTGCCGCTACGCATGGGATACGAGGTGCTGACCTTCGTCGGGGAGGTCGCGCTCCTGTTCTGGGACACCCTCGTCCGCGTTTTCAGGCGCCCGTTCGAACTCAGAGAAGTCGTCAACCAGATGGCCTTCATCGGCGCGTCGTCGGTCCCGATCGTGGCTCTGACCACGTTCTCCTCCGGAGCGGTGCTCGCCCTCTACAGCACTGACCTTTTGGTGAAGTACGGGGCTTCGGGCCTGGCCGGGGCTACCATCGGGCTCTCACTGAGCCGAGAGATCGCGCCAGTGCTCGCCGGCATCATGGTGGCCGCGCGGTGCGGCTCTGCGATGGCCGCCCAGATAGGGTCGATGGCGGTGACCGAGCAGATCGACGCCCTGCGGTCGCTCAACGTCCACCCGACGAACTACCTGGTCGTTCCGCGGGTGCTGGCGTGCGTCACGATGCTGCCGGTACTGTGCATGGTCGGGATCTTCTCGGGCGTGTTCGGCGGGTTCCTGGTGTCGGTCTACTCCAGCGGGCTGGCGACAGGCACGTTCATGAACTCGATCCGGCGGTGGGTGGAGCCGGCCGACTTCCAGGGCGGGATGATCAAGACGGTGGTGTTCGGACTGATCGTCGCCCTCGTGGCGTGCCAACAGGGCCTAAGGACGAAGAACGGAGCGGTGGGGGTCGGCCAGGCGACGACGCGAACGGTCGTGCTCACAATGGTGTTGATCTATCTGGCGAACTACTTCATGACCGCCTGGCTGTTCGCCTAGGTCAAACGCGGGTTTTTATGCAACAGATTGAGAAGTCGACAGGGTCGAACCACGTCCATAGTTCGATGCGAACGAGGTGCTGGATCGTGGCTGCGTCGCTTGCGCTGCTCCTGACGGGCTGCAACGGGGGCCAGGGCAGTAAGCCACAGGCGACGAAGACCCCCGCTCCCAAGTCGACGGAGGGCGGGCCCAACCCGGCCAAGCCCCCGGTGGTCGAACCGCACATCCCAGAAGGAATCTTCGACCAGGGCCAGCCTGGCCAGGGCGGCTGGACCACCAGCAAGGACAAACTCGTCCAACTGGGCCGCGAGATGGACCAGGCGATGCGAAGCGGCAAGCCGATGCTCTGCCAAGGCATGATCTACTACACAGACCCGTCGATCGGGAAGATGCAGTTCGAGTCCCAGGCGCGGATCCAGGACGACACGCACTTCCACATCGAATACGTGATGCCGGAGACGGGGCCCTCAATGAACCGAATGATCGGCGACGGGCAAAGGCGGGTCGTGCGCAAGCAGGGCAAGTGGATCGAGCTCTCATCCTTTGAGAAGTCGGCGAACGTCGACGTCGACAAGACGGTGAGCGGGTTCCCCCGGTCGTTCCCAGAGGAGATGTTCGCTCACTTCCGCGACGGCTCCGACGTGTGGGCGCCCTTGTTCGACGGTTGGCAGAGGGGGCTCGGCGGCTACAAGGCGACCTTCGAGGAGCAGAAGTTCAAGCGCGCGGGCCAGGAGGTCATACAGTACCGGATCAAGGCCACGACCGACAAAAAGCCGGTGACGAAGATCGAGATGATCGTCGACAAGGAGCGGAGCCTGCCCGTCACCATCAACGTGACGGGGCACCTCAAGGACGGGCGACAGTACCAGTTGATGTGGTCGGCCGGGTGGAAGTTCGGCGGATCGTACGACGCGAAGGTCTTCGAGATCCCCCCGCCCGCACCAAAGTAGGGCGAAACCGGAACCTGCCGGGGCCGTCTGTACATACTAGGTAACGAGGAGTAAGGATGCTCACGACACTGATTGCCACAATCGCGCTTTCGTCGGTGGCGCCCGTCGCGCCGGCCATTTCGGTCTCCAAGGTCAAGACCTTTTCCTATATCCACGCGACCGCCATCGCGGTTGCACCAAAGGGTGGAACGTTCGCCGTAGCCTCGGAGGACAAGCAGATCCGCATCATCGACGACAAGACGATGCAGACGAAGTTCCAACTTGCGGGCCATCCGATGACGCCGTACGCCGTCGCGTTCAGCAAGGACGGCCGGTACCTGCTGAGTGGGGACGAGTCCGCGCGGATATGGCTGTGGGACGCCAGGACGGGCAAGAAGATCCGCGAGTACCCGCGGGCCAAGGGCCACACGCGGGGCATCCAGGCTCTGGCTTTCTCGCCCAACGGGCAGCAGTTCGCCAGCGTCGGCAAGGACGACGTAATCAAGATCTGGAACACGGCGGGCGGCGACCCGGTGGACACGATCAAG
>DATLWQ010000077.1:0-4505 GCA_035576225.1 Fimbriimonadaceae bacterium
CGAACCCATCAGCCCCTCGCCGCGCGTCTGCGTCAGGAAGACGTTGCGAAGACCGATCACCCCACGTGTAGGAATCGAAGCCACGATCTTTGTCCGCCCGTTGCCGAGAGCAGTCATCTCCTCGATCTCGCCCCTGCGCCTGCTCAGTTCCTCCATCAGATTGCCGAGCGCCTCGTCCGGCGTCTCCAAAGTCAATTGTTCGATTGGTTCGAGCCGCTTGCCCATGTCGCTCTCGCGGTAGATCACCTGCGGCCGAGCGATCGCCATTTCGTACCCTTCGCGCCGCATCGTCTCGATCAGCACACTGAGTTGCATCTCGCCGCGCGCCGCTACTTTCACGGTGTCGGCGTCGGCGCTCCTGTCGATCTTCAACGACACGCTGACCTTCTCCTCCTTTTCCAACCGCTCTCGGATCTTGTGGATCGTCAGGAATTTGCCGCCGTCCTGCCCGCTGAGCGGCGAGTTGTTCGCGTAGAAGTTCATCGTCAGCGTCGATGGCTCGACTTCGATGTGCGGCAAAGGTTCGATGAACGACGCGTCGCAAACCGAGTCGAAAACAAGCACGTCGTCCAGCCCGCTCATCATCACAATGTCTCCCGCGTCGGCGTGCTCCACCTCCTCGCGCTTCAGCCCCTCATAGACCCAAACCTTCGTCACAGTGAACGGAGTGTCCTTCCCCTGGCGGTGTAACACCAGGCGGTCGCCGACGTGCAGTCGTCCTCGCAGCAGTTTCCCACCGAACATCCGACCCAGATAGTCGCTGTAGTCGAGGTTGTTCACCTGCAGCCGCACGGGCCCTTCCAGCGACACGTCCGGCGCAGGAACGACCTCTAAGATCTTCTCGAACAAGACCTGCAAGTCTTGCTCGGGCCCGTCGGGTTGTACGCGCGCATAGCCGTCCACGCCGCTCACGTACAGCACCGGAAACTCGATGTCGTCCTCGCTCGCACCTAGGTCGATGAACAGGTCGATCGTCTTGTCGTACGCCTCCAGCGGCCGCGCGCCCTCGCGGTCGATCTTGTTCACGCATACGATCACCTTGTGCCCGTAGTCGAGCGCCTTCTTCAGCACGAACCGCGTCTGCGGCATCGGCCCTTCGCACGCGTCGACGATCAGCAGCACGCCGTCCACCATCGAGAGCACGCGCTCCACCTCGCCGCCGAAGTCAGCGTGCCCCGGCGTGTCCACGACGTTGATCTTCGTCCCCTTGTAGCGGCAACTTGCCACCTTCGAAAGGATCGTGATCCCCCGCTCCCGCTCCAGGTCGTTCGAGTCCATCATCCGCTCCTTGACGGCCTCGTTCTCCCGGAACATCCCCGACTGACGAAAGATCGCGTCGACCAGCGTTGTCTTGCCGTGGTCGACGTGAGCGATGATCCCGATATTGCGGACGTCAGGTCGCATGGGGGCGGTGAAAATGTACCTGTGAAGCGCGTTCCCAAGCCTGACTGGGCCCATTTTAGGCGTCATCCCACGGCTCAAGGTATGGCTCGTCCTCGGCAGCCCCATTGTCGCCTCTCTCGCTGCAAGCGGCGCGCCGTGACACACAAGTCGCTCTCCGGCAAGTTTAGTGTGATAGGAACAAACGAATCATGAAGCCGGGTACATCAAGCGTGATTGCATCATTTTCGATCGTTCTACTTGCAGGGCTGGCTAGCAGATCCAGCGCTACCGGAGTGTTTCAACAAGATGTCGCGTGGTCGCCAGACGGCAAATGGATCGCCTATTCGCAACTGACCAACCCTGAAAAGTACGACGCTAAGAACTGGTCGGTCTGGACCGTACGCGACGACGGGTCTCAATCGACGAAGATCGCCGACGAAGCCTTGTGGGTCGCGTGGTCGAACGATGGCCGAGCAGTCGCGTACACAAAGTTGAACAACGGTAAGCGGGACATCTACCGGTACGACTTGGCGACCAAGAGTGAAACGGTACTCATCTCGTCCCATCAGAACGACACCCAACCTGCTTGGTCGCCCGATGGCCGTTTGATCGCATATGCCTCGGACAGGTCGGGGGCGGGATACGACATCTGGATCGCAAATGCCGATGGCACAGGAGTTAGGCAGCTAACGGCTGAGTCAGGAAGCGAGTACATGCCGAAGTGGAGCCCGGACAGCAAGAGGATCACCTACTATCGAGTCAAGGGCGACCAAAAAGACCAAGTCTGGATGATCGACGTGGACATGAAGAGCGAGATGCTGCTCTCAAGTGGAAACTATCGCAATCTCTCGCCTGTGTTCGTAGGCTCTGACCGGGTCGCTTTCTACTGCTCCGGACGGGAGTTGGGGACTTTCCCAGTTACGAATCTCGAGGGGACCGTCGTGGCGACGATCAAGATGAAAGACGCGTTCACCGTTGCCGAATCTCCGCAACGGGACAAGTACGCGTTCATCATCAATCGATCTCCGGCCAGCGAAATATTTGTCAAAGACAAAAAAAGCGGGCGCGTCACGAAAGTGGCGGGATAATCTGCGCGCTAAGACCTGTCGTTTCGATGGCAGGCGGTGGAGCAGATGTCTTTCGAGCGCTACCAGACGCCCCTACCTGAGGAGGCAGCGGAGTTCTACCGCGAGAACGGGTTTCTCGTGGTCGAAGGAGCGTTTTCACCGAAAGAAGTCGAAGCACTGAACGACGAGACCGTCACCATCTGTCGCGGTGAGCGCGGCGACTTCAAAGGCATCCTGCCCGTCGAACAGGGCGAGACCGACGACGACGTCATCCGTAGGTACCTCTGCATCCACTTCCCGCACAAGATTTCGCCCGCCATGACCGAGCAGATCTCGCACCCTTCGATCGTCGACGCGCTCACCAAAGTCATCGGCCCGAACGTCAAGTGCATGCAGTCGATGCTCTTCGTCAAAGCGAGCGGGAAGCCGGGCCAGGCGTGGCACCAGGACGAGGTTTACATCCCGACGCGCGACCGCTCGCTTACTGGCGTCTGGCTCGCGATGGACGACGCTACGGTCGAGAACGGCTGCCTCTGGGTGATCCCCGGCTCGCAAAAGCGCGGAGTCCTCTGGCCGATGAAGTTCCACGAAGACGTCCGCTTCGACTGCGCGCACGAGTCGTACAACACGCCATACTCCGACGACGACGCGGTGCCGGTCGAGGTGAAGGCTGGCACGATCGTGGTGTTCAACGGCTACTTGCTGCACCGCTCACTGCCGAACAAGGCGAAGTCCGGCTTTCGCCGCGCGCTCGTCAACCACTACATGTCCGCCGAGTCGCTCCTGCCGTGGTTCTGGCCCGAGAAGCCGACCGGAATGGCCATGCACGACCACCGCGACATCGTCCTCGTCGCGGGCGAAGACCCCTACGCCTACAAGGGAACCGAGGATCTCGCCACGCCACACGTCCGCCCCGACGGCGAGGGCGGCTGTGTCGATGGCGTTCGGAAGCCGCGCTACTCGGAGAATGACTGACGGTCAGTCGCCGTTGGTGTCCTGAGGATCGCTCTCCAGAGTTTCGTCACTGTTGTAGCAGTCTCGCGACATGAGCCAGGATCCGTCAGCCTGGCGCCGCCAGATGTCGATGTACTTGCCCTCGTCGTGCAGAGGCGAGCCGTCCGGCATAGTCGCTTCAATGACGTAGGTTCCACGCGCATACGCCAAATCGCCGGACCCCTCGACCTCTTCGTTGTGCATCTTGAAACTTGTGATCTTCGGCAGATCCTTGATGTACTTCACCAAGTCGTCGTGGCCCGTAACGGCAGGAACGTTGGGCGGCATCTCAATGGCGTCGCTCGTGCAATTCTTGAGGATCGCTTCAGCGTCTCCCGTTGGTAGCGCATCTGCAAAAGCCTTGCTCGCGTCTTCGATCTTCGTCTCTTCGGCGTCAGTTATCGCCACTACTGTCGAACCGGCCGCCGCTCCCGAATTGTCTGCAGACTTCTGCGTGCAGCCCGTCAAGAGGCCCAGCACGAGCAACAACGGCACAAAGGACTTGTTCATATCTTCTCTCGTCGGTCGCCTTCAATGACGACTGTCGGAGGAGCCTACCCGCCAAACTTGCTGCGGTGGCGAGACGTCTTCGAAACAAACCATGCTCATCAAGCGGCGCACGCAGCCTGGGATCCCGCTCACTACCAACCGCGCACGACGTCGCACACGGCGCGGATGTTCGCCTCCGGCGTCGGAACCATCGTCACACACCCCGTGCTCACGACGAACCTCTCGCCGCCGGTCTGCGCGATCGCGTCCTGCACTTCGGCGGTCACCTGCTCCGGCGTACCGTGCAACATGACACCTTCGCGCCCGATTCCGCCGACGACCGCACCCTTCGCAAACCGCTCCTTGCCCTCCCCGAGCGACGGCGACGTCTCGCGGTCGTGCCAGTTGACCATCTGGATCGGGTACTCGTCCACCAGTTCGAACATCGGATCGTCCCCGTGCAGGTGCATCAGCGTCACCGCGCCCTCAGGCACTGCAGAAAGTACTTCCACGTCGTAAGGCACCCCGAACGCGCGGTACTGCTCCTCGGTCGTCATCTTGCGGCTCGCGTAC